>JBILQY010000176.1:0-5636 GCA_044372955.1 Crocinitomicaceae bacterium
ACTTCTTTTGATGTAAATTTTTTATTTCCAAAACTTTGAAAGGTTACTCGTTTACCTGCAAGAAATAATGATTCATTGATTATGGTTCGAATTACTTGAAGTTGACTTTCGTTTTTTGCATATTTTTCAGCGTCTTCAAGATACGAGTTTAACAAGGATTCATAAATTGGTTTTAAGGAAGTTATGTCTTTTTGTTTAGCATATTGTTGAATGATATTTGGCATTCCTCCCAAAAGTGCGTAAGTATGAAACAAGTTTAGTAATCGGTCATAAGCATACGGTTTTAATGGAACTTTCTTTAATTCTTCCAATGCTAAAGTTTCACTGATTGCACCTAAAAACTCTTCAAATGAAACAGGTCGCAATATTTTATACTCTACTCTTCCAACGGGGAAACTGATGTTTTTTCCCAACAAGGTTTCAAGCATACTTCCCGCTGTGATAACGTGCAATTGCGGAAGGTCTTCATAAAAGTAGCGCAAGAAGTTTATTGCTTTTGGAACTTCTTGTATTTCGTCAATAAATAATAAGGTTTCGGAAAGCAGTTCCCATTTTTTTCCTTCGATAAAAAAGATACGTTGTGCCAGTAATTCTATATCACTTAAAGTTTGAAAAAGTGTTTTGTATTCCTCTTTTTCAAGGTTCAAATAGATGTATTGTTTGTAGTGTTTTGAAAATTCGTGAACAACGGTCGTTTTACCTACTTGACGCGCACCTCGAATTACCAATGGTTTTCTGAACTCATTGTTTTTCCATTCTTCTAATTCTGTAAGTATCTTTCTGTAAAACATAGCTTTAATTTCCCACAAAGGTAATTAAATTTCTATGTATTTTATATAATGAGGGATAATAAATATATTATATCAATTATAATGAGGGTTAACTTATCTCACCAATCGTTTCAACAACGGATTCGGACGATAACGGTCTTCTCCATATTCTTCGAAAAGTGTTTGTAATTGATTGAGCACATTTTTCAATCCGATTTCATCCGCCCAAGCTAATAATCCTTTAGGATAATTCACGCCTTTGGTCATTGCTAAATCAACGTCTTCGCGCGATGCAACTTGCATAAATACTGCGTCAAAGGCTTCGTTGATCAACATTACTAAGATACGGTTGTAAATTTGTTTTCCTAATTCTTCGTTTTCAGTAGGTAGCGGTATAGTTGTTCCTTCAGCGTAATTGTAATAGCCACGTCCTGTTTTTCTACCAAAATAACCTGCTTCACGATGACGTTTTTGAGTGAATGATGGTTTGAATCGTGGGTCGTAATAGAATGCTTGGAAAACAGATTCAGTCACAGCATAATTCACGTCGTTTCCGATGTAATCCATCAAAGTAAATGGTCCCATTTTGAAGCCTCCGAAATGCGTCATTGCCCAGTCAATAGTTGCAAAATCTGCTATTCCTTCTTCGTAAATTCGTAAGGCTTCTCCGTAAAATGGACGAGCAACTCTGTTCACAATAAATCCAGGTGTGTCTTTGCAAACTACAACCGTTTTTTTCCAGCTTTTGATTAAATCTATTGCTTTTGATAAAGTTTCTTCGCTTGTTTGCACAGCAGGAATGATTTCCACCAATGGCATCAATGGCGCTGGATTGAAAAAGTGAATTCCGATGACGCGATTTGCATTTTTAAGTACTGAACCAATGGAAGCAATGGATAAGGAAGAAGTATTACTTGCCAAAATGCAATCTTCTGAAACGATTTCTTCAAGCGAGGCAAAAACTTTATGTTTCACGCCAAGATCTTCAACAATCGCTTCGATGATTAAATTACAAAATGAGAACTCGCTGATTTCACTGGCGTATCTAATTTTTCCTTCAATAGCCTCTTTTTCAGTCGTGTCTATTTTTCCTTTTTCAACCAGTTTCGTTAAGGTTTTATCTAAGTTGCTTTTAGCTTTTTCAAGTTGAGCAGCATTCAAATCTACCAAAATCACTTCATGACCGCTTTGTGCTGCTACTTGCGCAATCCCAGCACCCATCGTTCCAGCTCCTAAAACTCCTATAATTTCTTTCATACTTTATAATTGCGAATTATTAATTGCGAATTGCGAACCTTGAATTTCTCCATCACGGCGAACCACATTTTAAATTCTACATTTTACATTTTCAACTATTCACTTTTAACTCTTCACTTTCAACTTTTCACTTAAAAATTTATCTCCCTTTAAAAACCGCCGCTCTTTTCTCCAAAAACGCATTCACTCCTTCGCGGAAATCTTCAGTTTCACCAGCTTCAGTTTGTAAAACTCCTTCCACAGCTAATTGATCTTCTAAGTTATTGAATAGTCCTAAATTCACTGCTTTTTTAGTTAAACCTAAACCGCGAGTTGGCATTAAAGCAAGTGTTTCAGCGAATTTCAAAACTTCCTCTTCAAATGTTTCATCGTCAACAGTTTTGTAAATCATATTTAATTTCTCAGCTTGTTCAGCGCCCACTTTTTCGCCTGTGAACATTAAAGCCATAGCTTTTTGTAAACCGATCAAACGTGGTAAAAAGAACGTTCCTCCTGAATCTGGAATCAAGCCGATTTTGGAAAAAGCTTGAATGAAAGCTGCCGATTTTTTTGCGATCGTAATGTCACAAGCCAAAGCGATATTTGCACCAGCTCCAGCGGCAACACCATTCACTGCGGCAATAACTGGTTTTTCTAAGTTTCTGATTTTTAAGATAATTGGATTGTAATGTTCTCCAACAATATTTTTCATTTGTGGTCCTTCAGGATCGATTACTTCTGCTAAATCTTGTCCAGCACAGAAAGCTTTTCCTTCGCCTTTAATAACTACAACACGCACATTATCATCAACAGCGCAAGCGTCCAAAGCTGCATGTAATTGAAATGCCATTGTTTGATTAAATGAATTAAAAACGTTCGGACGATTGAGTGTCAACGTACACACTCCGTTTGAATCTGATCTTAGAATTTCCATAGAAAAAAGTTTACCTACAAATTTAGAAAGGCAAACGGAAAAAGCAGTAACTATTTCAAATAAATAGCTGCCATTTGGTGAATTCTTTCAGAAAGGATTTCTCGAAGACTTTCAGGTTGTAAAACTTCAATTTCTCCTGCGTAACCTAATACTGTACGAATTAATTCTTCCGATATGAGAATATTAAGTTCAAAAACAGAACTTTCTTTGTCTTCGGAAAGTAGTTTTTGGCTCTGATGCAAGGGTTGAGAAGCAATGTATTTTGCCGCAACAGGATTTGTTCTCAAAATAATTTTCTCCGTTTTTCCTTTGTAAGTCGTGATTCCAATCGTGTCTTGAAAATATGCCTCTGGATTAAAATCTATTGGTAACTCAGCTTCGTCTTCCAAAACCATCGGATCTTTCATTCGATCTAAAGCATACGTGATGATGTCATTTTTAGAAGTATCGAAGGAAATCAAATACCAACGATTGCGGTATTCTTTCAAAAATAAGGGCGAAACTTTTCGAGGCTTTTCGATTCCCTTTACAAAACTCGCATACGTGAACCACACTTTTTTCTTCCCACGAATGGCTTCTAAAATCAAGGGTAAAAATTCATTTCCACCCACTGAAACAGCAGATTCAAACTGAACGAAGCGATTTACATCTTCATCTTGCGGATTTCCACCAATAGAAACGCGGTCAACTATCTTATCAATCGCACTACCAAATTGTTGAAAAAATGGCACTTCTCTAAATTGCTGTAAAGTGTTCACTGCGAATTTAATAGAGCTCAATTCATCTTCGGAAAGCGGAATGTCGTTAATGCTAAAGTCTGGGTCTTCGTAGAAATAGCCGTCTTCTTTCTTATTGTATTTTATGGGTGCATCGTGCTCCATTCGCATAGCGAAAAGATCTTTTTCAATGGTTGAAGCACTAATATTGTCACCATAAGTTGAGCCATACAAAGCCTCTTCACAAGCAACTCTGAAATCTTGCTTTGATGGGAATTTTTTGTACTTATTGCGAATCATTCGGTCGATGATACGGTAGCGAATGATGGCATTTTTAATGTGCGACATTAGTTACTCAGAACTTTATTTTGGTAGCCGAATAATTCATCTGATAAAATGTGTAATAATTTTTGATCAAATTCTTTAATAGCTGCCATCTTATCGTTGTCAACCATATATTGCAATAATCCAAGTAGATTTTTAGGTAATTTGATGTTGTCGAGGTTGTAAATCTCACCATTGTCAACGTTAACAGCAGGATAAACATACAATTTAACGTTGTGACCAAAACCGCGACCAAAAGCTTCCAGTAATCCTCCTGCTAGATTGTCGTAGTAACGCTCGTCGAAGATAGTATTTAAATTGTAAATTCCTAAAATCACACCCATCAAATTTCCTTTGGTAATAGCGGAAAGGTATTCCACCATTTTATAGTGTTTTAAATAGTTCGAAATCATAACAGTGTATCCCAATGAACACAATAATTCAGCGCGATCTAAAAAATCGTTATCTGAAATTTTTCCATCCGCTGTTAAGTCCTTTAAAGTCAACTCAAAAACTACTTCGAGATTATCTTCTTTCACACGTGATTCTTTCAAAAAGGCCTTTCTTCCATTTTCAATCATATCGATGTGCACTTTTGTAACGGGACGAAAACGACCACGCATTAGCAAAACATTTTTCTTGTATAAAGCAGTTGCAGGTTGTTTTACATTTTTCGACAAATCAAACATTGTTGCATCAGTGATTCCTCGTTTCACTAAGTTCAAAGCTATAACGCGATTATCCATCTGCTCAAAATCTTTTCCCGAAACGCGTAGCATGTCAATTTCCATACGATCGCGCGGAATTCGGTGGACTAAAGCTGTTAAAAACAAGTCTAAATCGTCGTGATGTGTGTAACACGCGTGGATTAAGTTGACACCTAAAATACCTAAAGCTTCTTGTTGAGCTTTGTGGCTGTTATCGTGCATTTTTATGTGGAGAATTACGTCATTTGCTGGCCCTCCTAAATGCAATTGAAAACGAATTCCAACCCAACCTTGACCTTGATTTGTTTTGTGATAATTTAAAGATTCAACGGTATTACAAAAAGCAAAAAAGCGCGATTCTTTGTGTTTATTTGGAAGCACTTCCACCAAACGATTATATTCGGTATCAAGCATCGTAACCAAGCGCTCTTCACAAACATATCTGGATGCTTCACCATATAAAGAGTCAGAAACTTTCATATCATAGGCTGACTGTGTAAAAGCGATTGTACCTGAACTACCACCAGCCTTAAAAAAGTTTGCTGCTACTTCTTGCCCTGCACCAATTTCAGCAAAACAACCATAAATATCAGGTGTTAAATTGATTTTTAGCGCTTTGTCTTCTGTCGTTAAACGTGATGTTGTCTCTCCCATAATTAATGTGGATCTTTAAATTTTGGATTATTGATGAAATTGTAATCAGTCAATGTGAGTAAGAATTTCTTCAATAAATATTTTTCTTGAGAATCTAATTGAACCCCGCCTTGACCAGCAAATTCAATCAAAGGATCGATTGTTGGGCTCATTTTAATGCCGCTTGAATAATGTTCAATTACCTCATCCAAGGTTGCAAAACGCCCGTCGTGCATATAAGGACCTGAAACGGCAATATTCCTTAAAGTTGGCACTTTGAATTTTCCGTTGTCGTTTTGATTTCCTGTAACGTGTC
>JBILQY010000442.1:0-2545 GCA_044372955.1 Crocinitomicaceae bacterium
CCTTGAAAATGCCAGTAAATGCATGCAACTTATCAATGAAAGATGCGATGAATTAGCAGCAGGATTTGTGCTCACAACTCTCGATTCAACCGATGCTATTTCTTACAACCGAGAAATTAAACTCTAAAGTCATGCTTAAAAAATTGCTCTTCAAACACCAAGATATTAGGCAATTAGTCATTGCTTTAATCGGTGCATTTATCGGAATTACTTTTTTAGTGACTTCTGTTCATTACCTCGTTCGTGTGAATGAATTTGGCGAAGACTCTGAAATTTTAGGTGCTAACACGTTGGTGATTCAGCGAAAAGTCACAAGTTCCAGCTCACTCAATTTAACAAAAACAGATTTTGAACAGAAGGAAATCGATAAAATGAAAAAAGAACCGTTCATTGAAGACGTTCAAGCAGTGGTAAGCAACAATTTTCGTGTGTGGTTAGAAACAAATGATGAAATGATTCCACCTTTTAAAACGGATGTGTTCATTCAAGCTGTCAATGCCAAATTTTTAGATGTGAAATCGGATAAGTGGAAATGGAAAGAAGGCGACAATTTTGTTCCTATTATCATGCCAAGAGATTTTGTGGTGATGTTAAATACTTTCATGAGTGCAAGCGGAATTCCACAAATTTCAGACGAGTTAGCCACGCAAGTAAAATTCAGATTGCGCATTTCAAATGGAACAAATCAAGAATGGGTCGATTCAAAAATTATTGGGTTTACGAATGAAATCCCTGCTTTATTGGTTCCAGAGGAATTCATGACGTATGCTAACAAAAAATTTACTGATGGTACACCGGGAAAAATTACGCAAATTATGATTGCTGGTAAAGAAGGTGAATTTGGAAAACTAGAGGCATACATGGATGAACATGGCTTGGAATCTCGCAATTCACAAGTGGTAGTAAGCCGTTTGAAAAGCATTGTTGGAACTTTATTTGGGGTAATTTCAGGCATTTCGATTATTGCAGTTCTACTTTCTGGATTGGTGCTAATTCAATATTTACAGTTACTAATGTCGCACAACAACTATGAAATCAAGACTTTATTGCGATTAGGTTATGCTCCAAAAACGCTCATCCGTTTGTTTTTTGGGTATTTCTTGAAATTGTTTTTGATTATTTCTACTCTAGGTTTTACATCGTTCATCGCTTTAAAATTTATAATCGATGAAATCTTTAAGACGGGAGGGATTTATTTAAACGAATCGCTTTCTTTCACCGCAATTTTTGCCTTGGCATTAAGTTTGGTAATTTTTGCATTGTCAAGCTTCCTAACTGCAAACAAAGGCGTGCTCTCGCTTCACAACAAATAAGAGGTTAAAGAAATGTTAATTTTTTTGTTTTCTGTTAAATTTCAATCAAATTCGTATCAACTAAACACGTTTAATCCCATGAAAATTCAATTAAATAAAGTTCTATTCTTAGTACTTACTTGCATTGCTCTTAGTGCTACAAGTCAGAAAATCAGAATCAAAGTAAACGGTCAGAAAGATACTACAGTTTATTTGATTAAATATTTCGGGCAAAAGTTATTTTACGCTGACACAGCTGAAATGAAAGGCGGAGAAGTCGTTTTTGAAGGAAAAAAACAACAACCTGGAATCGTTGGATTGTACTTGCCAGGACAACGTTACTTTGAATTTGTTTACAACAATGAGGAGGTTCAATTAGAAACAACAGGTCCTGATTTCATGGCAACGATGAAAGTTAAAAAATCTGCAGAAAACACTGTTTTCATTCCTTATGTGAACTTTATTAGCGGGAAAAAATCAAACATCAATAAACTTGCTGAAGAACGAAGCAAACTAAAAAATCAAGATCCTAAAGACCCTGAATACAAAAGAATTTCTGATCAAATCGATGGAATCAACACAGAAGTTGAAGATTATCAAAAATTATTGATCAACAACAACCAAGGGAAATTGGTAGCTAAAATCGTGAAAATGTCGATGGAAATCGATATTCCAGAGCCACCAAAAAATGAAAAAGGTGTTGTAATTGATTCAACTTTCAAATACAAATTTTACAGAAAACACTATTGGGATAACGTTGATTTAAAGGACGATGCTTTGGTAAACAATCCAGTATTTCATAACAAAATGGAGTACTACTTTGGAAAAAATATGATTATCCAACATTGGGATACGGTTATTGCTCATGCTTTTGACTTCTGCGATCGTTTAAATCCTAAATCAAAAATGTTTGAATACGTTGTAGGATGGGTTGCTTCAACTTATGGAAAAAGCGAAATCATGGGAATGGATAAAGTTTATTTGTACATGCTTGATCGCTATTTCTGTACAAAAAATGCGGAAGGAAAATATCCAGCATTTTGGGTGGATGAAGCTAAGATTCCAGAATTGTGTGACAACTTAAAAAACAAATTGAACGTAGTAATGGGTGTTCGTCCTCCAAACTTGATTTTGAGAGATACTACTGATGTTACTTACCGTGATTTCTATAGTTTAAAATCAGAATACACCATCCTTTATTTCTGGGATCCAGAGTGCGGACATTGTAAAAAAACGACTCCAAAATTAGGACG
>JBILQY010000192.1:0-5402 GCA_044372955.1 Crocinitomicaceae bacterium
TTTTTAAAAAATAATAAAAAACATTCTTTTTTTTTTGTTCACCTGTTTGGTTAATTTTAAAAAAAACGACTCCAAAATTAGGACGTTTATATGAAGAAAAATTAAAAGCTAGAAATGTTGAAATATTTGCAATTGGAAAAGCAACTGGTAAGGATTTTGAGAGTTGGAAAAAATTCATCAGAGATAATAACTTGAAATTTATCAATGTTGCTGTTACGAATAAACTTTTTGAAATAGCAAAAAAAGAACCAGAAAAATTGGTTCCACTATACCCAGGAGAAAAAGGAAAACCTACAACTTTAGAATCATTGAACTACCAAACAACTTATGATATTTCCTCCAATCCAGTAGTTTACATTTTAGATAAAGACAAAAATATAATTGCAAAAAGAGTTTCTATTTCTCAAATTGAGGATATTTTAGATCGCTTACAAAATAAAACAGATTCGCCAAAATTATTTCCTCCAGATCCAGAGGAAGACGAACAGATGCAAAAGAAAGAGTAATTTTGTAGCATGATACAACAACTGCAATCGCTTTTAGAAAACAATAATTCCATTTTAATTACAACACATAAATCTCCCGATGGTGACGCTATCGGGAGTTCTGTTGCTTGGTACGAGTTCGTTAATAATCTTGGTAAAAAAGCCTTCATTCTTATTCCAGATGAGCCTTCCGCTTCACTCCTACCCTTTTTAGCTGATGTTGATTATTTGATTTACGAAAAAAATGAAGAACAAGCCAACGCCTTATTGAATCATTATCAATTGCTTTTCTGTTTAGATTACAATGGTAAAAGCCGTGTTGGAAAAAACATGGAAGTGATTTTTGACTTGTTCTCAGGTGTAAAAGTCATGATTGATCACCATCCCAATCCAGAAGACTTTTGTGAATTAACCATTTCTCGTCCAACGGTTTGCTCAACCGCACAATTGATTTTTGATTGCATTTCAGAATTGGAATTAATTGACAAGTTAAATATTCCTGCTGGAAATGGAATTTATCTTGGAATCCTTACAGATACAGGGTCTTTTCGTTTTCCATCAGTTGACCATTCAACACATTTAGCTCTTGCAAAATTGTTAGAAATTGGAGTGGAACATTACAAAATCCACGAGGCCATTTACGATGTCAATACAATGGATCGCCTGAGACTTCGTGGTTTTGCAATTGCCGACAAGTTAGAAATCATTCCAAATCTCCCTATTGGTTTCATTTCTTTGACATTGGAAGAATTAAACCGTTTCAATTACCAAAAAGGCGACACCGAAGGTTTGGTAAATGTGATTTTATCCATTGAAGGAATGTCAATTGCAGCACTTTTCATGGAACATAAAGATGGAATAAAAATATCTTTCCGTTCCAAAGGAAACTACTTTGTCAATGAATTTGCAGCCAAGCATTTTGAAGGAGGTGGTCACAAATATGCAGCAGGTGGTTTTAGTTCAGAATCATTAAATGTAACTTTATCTAAGTTCAAATCGTTAGTAGAGGAATTGATTCCATGAAAACACAAATTGCATTTTTTATTTTTACTTTACTCTTTGTTCTAAGCGCTTGTCGTGGAGAGAAGAAAAAAGTAGAAAAAAGAGAATGGAGCGACAATCATTCGGTAGATTATAACCAAGAAATCAACGAACGCGAACAAATTCAAATCAATTTATTTTTAGCGCATTACACCAATCTAAAAATGACATTGACAGAATCGGGATTGCGCTACATGATTTACAAACAAGGTCCAGCTGGAAAACTAGCAAAAACAGGACAAACAGCAAGTATTCGTGTTCGTGTTGAGACCTTGGATCGGGTTGTTCGCTATGAAACTGAAAAAGAAACAGCAGAAGCCTTTGCAATTGATAAAAGTGAAAAAGAAACAGGTATTCACGAAGCATTGAAATACATGAAAGTTGGAGACCGAGCAAAACTAATTCTTCCGAGTTATTTAGGTCACGGATTATTAGGTGACAGAGAAAGAATTCCACCACAAGCAGTATTATATATTGATTTAGAACTAATTAGCCTTAAATGAAACAACTATTTGCCCTAATTTTGATTTTTTCAGTCGCTTTGTTTTCGTGCAATGACCCGAAGAAAAGTAAACTTAAATCATCCAAAAACCCAAAAAATACTGCAAAAACTGAAGCTAAAAATCAGAAAGTTGATACGAGTTTCACGGCTGCAAAAAGTAACCTCAAAAACTTTGAAAAAGGAAAAATTGAGCAAACTAAAACTTTGGCTAATGGCATCGTTATCAAATGGATGGTTAAAGGAAAAGGACAAAAGATTAAGAAAGGCGACATGGTATTGATTGAATACCGTTTGGCACTTCCCGATGGGAAAATCGTTGATGGAAACAATAAATTAAACCTTCCAGCCATTCCATTTATTGTTGGATTTAATATGCAAACTCCTGGTTGGGACTATGCTTTTGAAGAATTAAACATTGGTGATTTTGCCAAAATAGAAATCCCAGCAGAACATGCTTTAGGTAAAAAAAGTATAAAAGGTGTGATTCCTCCTGATTCTCCAAATTGGTTGTTTGCAAAACTGTATGCGATTGTTACCCCTGGATTTAAGGAAGAAGGAATTACTTCTTGGAAAATAAAAGAAGCCGATAAAACCAATCAAAAAATTCCTGAAGACCGCGAAATCTCTTTTCACACAATCGTTTCGACTGAATCGAAAGCTGCGGTAATGAACACGTATCTTTCTAATTTTCCCATTAAGTACATTCCTGGGCAAAAATCAATTGTTCCTGGTTTGCGAAAAATTCTTAAAAATGCGCAAAAAGGAGAACGCTACTTAATACTTTTAGATAGTCCACAAGCTTATGGTAGTAGGGGTTATGCCAATTTGATACAACCCAATGAATCCGTTTTATTCAACATTGAAATCGTTGATGTAAAAGCTATTTGAGTTTAATTAACTATCTTTGGGCTTCCAAAAATTTAGGTTGCGCAAGTTAATTCATCTTCTTCTCTTTTTTGTGATTGTCTTACCACACTACTTGGAAGGACAAAAGGTACTTGATACCATTGATACTCAGTTCGGAAGAATGGTAATTTATTCCAACAAAACATGGGCTTTAGTAAAGACAAACACATTTGATGGTGTTCTCAATCCGCGTATTCACAAAATTATGACTACGCAACAAGATATTCCTTACACTTTACCTTGGAGTAACGAAGTTTGCTTTACAACTAGAAACAACGACCTTTCTAAATTACGTGACACCATTTGGCTTTGCTTAAATGACGAAGTACATTCTGAATTTAAAATCCCTGTTCCTGGTGTTGTGACTTCCCGCTATGGTCCAAGAAGTGGAAGAAATCACAATGGAATTGATTTGAATTTGAATACAGGTGACACAGTTGTTTCAGCTTGGGCTGGAAAAGTACGCTATGCCAAATACAATGAAGGTGGTTTTGGAAACTTAGTAATCGTTAGACATTATAACGGCTTGGAAACTTTTTATGCCCACTTAAGCAAATTCTTAGTTTTCCCAGATCAAGAAGTAGCTGCGGGTGAAGTTTTAGGTTTAGGAGGCAATACAGGTCGTTCGTTTGGTGCACATTTACATTTTGAAGTTCGATTCTACGATGCCCCTATCAATCCTGAAGAGATAATTAACTTCGAGACAAAGCAGTTGAAAAACGAGAATTTGTTCGTTCACAAAGGTTTATTTAGACCAGGTGCTAAACCAACTGACTTTTACGAAGCGCATCCTGATGACCATGTTGATCAACCCCAACAACAACAAATCGTAAAACCTGTCGTTGTTAAAACGCAACAAAATAAATTCTACAGAGTGAAATCTGGAGATACATTAACAGAAATTGCTGACAGAAATAATACTACCGTTTCAAAAATTTGCCAATTGAACGGAATTAAACCAACAACCGTACTTCAAGTTGGCAGAAGTTTAAGGATAAAATAAAATGAACAATTCTTTAAAATTTATAGCGCTTTTCTTGATTCTTGTTTCGGCAATTTCATGTTCTGATTACAATAAAATTGTAAAAGGTGACGATTATCAAGCGAAATTTACACGTGCCAACAATCTTTTCGACGATAAAGAATATGATCGTTGCATTGTACTTTATGAGCAAGTTTACCAACATGCACCCAAATCAGGTGAAGGAGAATTGTCATATTATCGTCTAGGGAAAAGCTATTTTGAAATGGAAGATTACTACATGTCTGGTTATTATTTCAGCTCGTATATTCAGCGATTTCCTTACAGTGCAAAAGCTGAAGAAGCTTATTTCTTAATGTCGATTAGTAACGTAAAAAACTCACCCGAATACGCACTTGACCAAACAGAAACAGAACAAGCAATTATCAGTGTTCAATCCTTTATCGACCGTTACCCTAATTCAAAGCTTATTGATTCTTGCAACAAAGTGATTGATAACCTGCGTTTTAAAATCGAAAGAAAAGATTACGAGCAAGTACGCCTTTACTCAAAAACTGAAAATTTTAGAGCAGCAGTTACGGCAGCAGAAATCTTTATAGAAAAATACTCCAAATCACAATTTGTGGAAGAAGTAAATTATTTATTGGTTAAAAACTCCTACTTGTTGACCATAAATAGTATTCCAAGTAAAAAGTTAGAAAGAATTGAACAAACTAATGAAAGATTCAGTAACTTTGCAAGCCTTTATCCAAACTCAACATACCTTAAAGAATTGAAAGGATACGTTGAAATAGTAGGAAAAGATAAAAATAATTAAACAGTTAATCGATTTAAAATGAGTCAAAAAGTAACTTTAGCAGAAAAATCAACTATTACGAGAGATACCATTCGTTTGGAAGAAAAAACAGGTAATATCTACCAATCTCTTGTTGCTGTTTCAAAAAGAGCGAATCAAATTAGTTCTCAAATGAAAGAAGAGTTGACTCAAAAATTGCAAGAATTTGCAACAACAACTGACAACTTAGAAGAAATTTTTGAGAACCGCGAGCAAATCGAAATTTCAAAACACTATGAGCGCATGCCGAAAGCAACTGCAATTGCAACGCAAGAATTGTTGGATGACAAAATTTACATGCGTAAACCAGAAGAGCAAGCATAATGCAAGGTAAGCGCATTCTTCTTGGCATAACAGGAGGTATTGCAGCTTACAAAATTGCGTATCTTATTAGAATATTTAAGAAAAAAGGGGCAGAAGTCAAATGTATAATGACTCCTGCCTCTTCTGATTTTGTAAGCCCCCTAGTTGTTTCAACGCTTTCACAAAATCCAGTAGCCATAGAATTTTGGAATAAACAAACTGGAGTTTGGACAAATCATGTGGAATTAGCACTTTGGGCAGACGTTTTGGTGATTGCACCAGCGACAGCAAATAGTCTTGCTAAAATGGCAAATGGTTTGTGCGACAATCTACTTCTTGCTACCTATC
>JBILQY010000106.1:0-7951 GCA_044372955.1 Crocinitomicaceae bacterium
TTTGCGTACCTGATAAATACATCTAAGATACTGACAATCAATGAATTATCGTATTTTTTAATCGCTTATTTTTCACTTATTTTATTGATAATCAATTGTTTATATCATGCTTTAACGAAGTGTTGTCAAATTCGTTTTATAAAATTTAAACAGGCCCTAAGTTTACTCTTCCATAACACTAACAAATTATTAAACTGAAATTCTTTACTCGAAAAAAAGAAATAGTTGTAATAAAAAAGCTAGTTTTTCAATTTTAGTTTCCTCTTACAACTTCTTCACCGAATAATTCAAGGTTCCGAAAATCCCGAAACCATTTTCAATGTTAGAAAGTACTTTCACTGGTTCGCTGAAGAAATCAGAATTGGCATTTGCACTAGCGGATTTATAATAAAAATATGTCGCTTTATCCATCGTTATCAATTGGCAATAAATGTTTTCAGTAGCAGGATTGAAAGGATCAGTGTTGGGGTTGTAATAATAACAGAGAAATTCAATTTCTTTTTGCTGACCATTGAATTTTTTATCGTCGAATAAATAAGTATTCACTGCATAAACTGAACCGTCAATGTCCGTATTGTTACTGTTGTCAATGGATGGATCAGTACTTTCCATGTAAAGAAAATCTGTGTATTCATAATCAGGAGCTGAAACATCTTGTTTTATACGCACCATGTAATAGTTTTCTTCGCTTGGGTCGTTCCAGTTAAAGGTAATTTTCAATCTATTTTCTTGGTTTTTCACTACTGTAACCGAATCCACAGCGGCTAAATTCACCTTTGAAGTGGTGGTCATTTCAGAAGAAATACTTGGATAACTTGGATGCGACACTTCAATTTTAAAACGTGTATTCGGTGTAGTCACAAACGGAAAATCATACCTGTTTCCAGCGGTTGATTGGGTCAAGGTGAAAACTTCGCCACTTGTGAGATTGGTCAATTTTACCTCAGCACCTGAAGAAATTTCGTTGGCACCACCAACTTCGTTACTGAGAAAAAATGAACTTCGCTCTAAGAAAATGCGAAAAACAGAATCGTTTTCAACAACGCCATTCAACACCAAGACATTCGCTTTAGCATTGCCTTTAAATTCGATTTCTTTCTGACATGCAACTAATACAATAGTTAGACAAATGAGTGTGAGAATATTTTTCATTTCGGTAAATTTTGTTGTTTTGCTTGTTTTGCTTGCTTCATTTTTTCAAAGTCGTATTGGAATTTCCAACTCACAGAAGGAATCAAAGGAAACAAAGAAGTTTGCATCAATGCTGGGTTTCCTTGGTCGTTTGTTTCACGTGTAATCATAAACGGATTTTGGCGGTTGTAAACATTGTAAATCGATAAAGACAAAATCGAAACGCCTTTTTCCTTGATTTTTTTGCGATTTGCACCTACGTCCATGCGGTGATAAGCTGGCATTCGGTAGTCGTTCATTTGCTCAAAGTTGGTAACTGTCGGCTGGTAGAAATTAGACCAAAAAGCATCGTTTGGAGCAGCAGAATAAACTTGTGTTCCCAATGTCATTGCATTTCCTGTTCCGTAAACAAACACGACACCAATGTCCCATTTTTCGTTGATTTCATAACTTAAAACGAGGCTTAGATCGTGACGACGGTCATAACGGTAGAAAAACTTCTCACCAAAATTAAGCTCATCGAATTGGCGCTCAGTCCAACTCAATGTATAGCCCAACCAACCTGTAAAATTGCCTTTTTTCTTCTCGACAAAAAACTCTGCTCCATAAGCCCATCCTTGTCCAACGGTCACTTTATCTTGCCAATCTTGACTGCCAGAAATGAAACTCACACCTTCTTTGTATTGGATGAGGTTGTTCATTTTCTTGTAATACGTTTCCACAGAAAAAACCATATTTTTTGGAAGTTCGCGGTAATAAGACAAACTCACTTGGTCGGCGATTACGGGTTTTGTAATGTCGGTTGCAGGAACCCATAAATCGGTTGGTAAGCCAATGCCCGTATTGGATAGTAAATGAAGAAATTGCGCCATTCGCGACACGCCTAATTTGATACTTGATTTTTCGTCCAACATAAAATTGGCACTCAAGCGAGGTTGCGGAATACTGTAAAATTTATTATTTGTCAAGAAAGAACCTTGGTGTAAGCCAAAATTAACTTTCAAGCGTTCTGAAATGCGGAAATCATCTTCGATATACAAATTGATTTCGTGTGAATATTGGGTACGAGAACCATCTTTTTGGCTGTAATTTTCATTTCCATCTTCAATACTTAAATAAGAAATACCTGGAGTGAAGGTGTGATAAGTTTCTGAAATACCGAATTTTATGTTGTGGTCAGGATTTGGGATAAAGGTAAAGTCTGATTTCAATCCCCAATCTAAAATCCCAGAATCATAGCCGAATGCATATTTTTCTAAGCCTTTTGTGCCATCAGTAAATTTGATTTTTGTTTCGTCTTCAAAGCCAATTTTAAAATTGTAACTGGAGAAAGTTCCTGTAGTATTTAAAAACAATTTTGGGCTGATTTTATAATTCCAACGAACAGAACCAATTGAATTTCCCCATTGTAATTTTGACATAACTTGATTGGTGTAAGCTGTTCCGTCTGGGTCGTAGTACGTAGTTGCTTTATCTTTCACAAAAATCTTATCCAATCCAAAATATCCACTGATGTAAAGATGATGTTTGTCGTTGATTTTATGTTGAATTTTTGCGTTGAAGTCGTGGAAAAAATAACCAGCATCCACACCTTCTGCCGCGATTAAAAACGGACGAAAAAGCGCATCGATGTAAGTTCTTCGTGCACTTAAACAAAAGGAAGTTTTATCTTTTTTAATTGGGCCTTCAACCAACAAACGACTAGCAATCACACCGATTGAGCCTTCAACATTAAAATCTTTCAAGTTTCCCTCTTTCATTCGCATGTCTAACACCGACGAAGCTCGACCACCGTAGCGTGCAGGAAAACCACCTTTGATCATTGTCACATTGGAAATCGCATCAGAATTAAACGTGGAGAAAAATCCAAATAAATGTGATGCATTGTAAATCGGAACTCCATCTAATAAAATCAAGTTTTGGTCAGGTCCACCGCCACGCACATAAATTCCACTTGATGCTTCACCTCCCGATTTAATTCCGGGCAATAATTGCAACACACGCAAGACATCTTTTTCTCCAAAAATCATGGGGAGTTTATCCATTTTATCCATTTGCAGTTCAATCGTTCCAGAGTTGGAATTTTCAATTTGACGCTTAGCACTTACAAGCACTTCTTCCATTTCTTTTACTGTGAAAAGTGCAACGTTTTGTTCGTCTTTGTCAATCGCAGCTTCTATGAACTTAGTTTGAAGCCCAAAATAAGAAACCCGAAGTACAGCATTCGCTTTTGGAATCGTTAAGCTAAAAAAACCATAATCATTGGTAGCTGCACCTTTTTTTGAAACTGTATCTAAAACGGTTGCACCAATCAATTTTTCGCCCGTTTTTTCATCGGTGATGTAACCAGAAATGGTGCGTTTTTCGGTGTTTTGATTAAAGCCAACAAATGGAATTAGCAATAATAAAACGACAAGTATTTTTGACATATGTAGATTTTTTAGGTTTGACCGTTTCTTGGTAAGAAATGTTACAACCAAGGCTGATAAAACCAATTTTTACCTTAAAATATTGTATGATAGCTTAATTTTAACAAATGTAGGAAGTGGTGTTTTTGAAGTTTTACATGATTCGGTACTTACCAAAATGTAAAAAATGAATCTATTTTTATTTCATGTTTTAACGTCTTCGCGAAGTCTTATTTTAACGTGAAATTGAAACCATTTTTTCATTTACATCCCCAATAAAGTCTTGAAATCAGGATAATCGTAAAAAACATTGGGATTAATTGCCTTCGCTTTTCTAACCATTTCGTCTTTCTTAGAATATTTGCCCGTTTTCATATAATAATACGCAAGAAATAAACAGGTTACCTCGTTTTCGTCAAAGCTTAGTGATTTTTCAAAAAGCTCAATCGTTTTTGAATCTTCACCATATTGCGTGGACTCGGAAGCGTAAAAATTATAGACTTGTCCACAGGCTTTTCGAATGTTTGGGTCGTTCGGATATAGAGCAAATAAAGAATCAGCCATTTCTTGAGCTGGATTTATTATACCTTGTTGAACCAAAACAATTATGTAGTTTTTATGACATTCAAAATCAACGGGCTGGCTATTCATACACAACATATATGTACGTTCTGCTTCTTCGTAATGCGTTTTTTCGAAATGATAAGAGCCAATTTGAACCCAAGCTTCTTGTGCATATTTTTTAATGCCAATACTATCAAAGAAAAGCGCTTGTTTCTCCATCGTTTTTAAGTAAGAGCTATTTCCAGAAGAAAGCCCTTTTTTAGCTTCTGTGTATAAACGTTGATTTTCTTCGATTAATAGAATATTGGATTTTTGAGGTAATAACGTTGGATTTTGGGACTCTAAACAACTTTTCCAGCGTTCATAATCTGGGAAATAAGCTTCGAGTTCTTTGATGCCAATTTCTTTTTCCAAGTTAGAGGCCGCTTTCGTTGCTTCTTCCCAATTCATTGTGTACATAGCAGCTTGAAAAAGACGAAGATTAGCTTCCTTTTGATAGTTTTTATCATTTTTCAAATAAGTAGATAAAAACGATGTTGCAAAGTCATAATTCCCGATTTTAAAAGCTTCAACACCCGCATTGAATGGGTAATTGGTCATCCAGGTTTTTGCTTGTGGAAGATTTCCATATTTCTTCATAAAAACAGATAAAACGGAGTCAGACTTTGCAAAATCGTGTTTCAAAAAAAGTAGTGATCACATATAACCAACATACGTTTCGTCGGTGTCAAATTCATTGTTCAGCGCACTTTCAAAATGAAAAAGAATTTTGGCAATGGTTAATGAATCTTGTGTTTTTTCATTCGCTTTTCGGTTGCTTTCGCCCAATTCATAGTGAAGTTTTCCGATAAGCATCTTGGTTAAATTGTTTTGGTTATTCGACAAAAAGGAATAGACAGCTGTAGTATCATTATTTTTTGCCTTTTTATCAATGTTTAAATAGGCGTTATAATCGGCCTCGTCTTTTACGTACAATTCCAACAAAGCGATTTCGTATTTAGCTACTAAACGTTCGGTATAATCACGAAAAGTTATAGTTTCAAAACCCTTTTTTGCGAAATTGAAAACAGCTTCTCTTAGTGTTCTACTATTTAGCCCTATTTCACTTGTTTTTTCATTATAATGTTTAAAAACTACCGCGAATAATTTGTCATCCAATACACCATTATCAACTGCAATTTGCATAAGATTAATCTGAGCTGCATAGCTCAATGCATTTTGTTTATAAATCCATTCCAACCATTTTTGAATTCGGGCTTCATTTGGATGTTTACTTATTAGATCTGTTAACGTTTGTGTAATGTAGTTAATTTCAATTTCATTCTTGTATTTAGCCTTAATTTGAGCCGCCATTAAATCAGCAAACTTTAATTTTTCATCAATTGATGTGGATTTTAGAAAAGCATTAAAGTTATATTTTACAAGGTCGAAATTTTTTGTCGAAGTCATAAATGGTTTGATAGCAAAGTGAGTGGGATTATTAATGGGATTTTCTACTCTTTCTTTGCTTAATTTTTGTTTTTCGACATCTACTTCTTTGTAATAAATTTTCTCTTTTTCATCTGTGAATTGAATCAACATTCGACCGTTATAATCAATCGTTTTTCCCCCTTGATATTCATTATAATCGAGTTCTTTATCAAATATTTTCTTCGTATTGATATCGTATAAAACGTAAGCCCAGACAGTTTCATCTTTTTTGACAACATTTTTTCGTAAAATGGCATATTCATTAAAGCAAAAAGAGAGGCGTTCGAAACCGGGAATAATGTGAAGACCATCATCCGTGAAATCAATATATTTCACAGGATTATCTCCATTGGCCTCCATAAACCAAATGTTTTTATCAGGATAGATATAGATACGAGATACCCCAAATGAAGAAGCTTGTCCCAATGATATTGACTTTTTGATTTTTTTCGTTTCAATATCAATCACAAATAATTCATAAGGCATTGACGTTTTTCTGTCCGTATTATAAAGCCAATTTGGGTGAAAAAGGATATAAAGTTTTTTGTTTTTTGGGTGTAAATAACTGTAAACCTCCATCGTTTCGGCAGAAATCCCAGGAATATTTCTTTCTTCGAAAATTTCTCCCTGTTTATTACCAATTCTCAAATTAATGCGTCTGTTCTCCAAGTTTTCGGTCCAGATGTAAAGGTCATTTTCGGGTGAGTTATAAAGTAAAGCGCCAGAAAATTTTTCGTAATCACTTTGAGAAAACACAGAAAAGGTAGTATTGAAAGCTAAAACAACAAACAATAGTGAAGTAAAAACATTCGTTGTTCGGAAAGTAGCAGTTGGGTTTTTCATTAGAATAGGTTTGGGTCAAATCTAGTGATTTTCAAAAAATTCATACTACGAAAAAATACGTAATCTGGATTGTGATAGGGAGATTAAATTTAACGTCGCAAAAGTATTTACACTTATGCAAAAAGGTATTATGGTTTAAATTTTAGCTTTTTTCTATTGAAATCTGTTATGATTTCTTTTAATATTTAGTAAATTTGAATTAAATAGACCGTTATGGACTTGCAATCTAGGAAAAATGAATTCATTCAAAAAATTTTAAACCTTCAGAACGAAGAATTATTATTTGAATTGGAGAATACTTTAAAAAAAGCAGCAACTAAGCAAAATTTAGAGTTAAAACCTCTTTCTGTTGAAGAATTAAACGCTAGAATTGATCAGTCTGAATTGGATTTTAAAAACGGTAAATTCAAATATAGCGAGGAATTACTTAGTAAATATGAATAATGTCATTTCAAGTAATTTGGTCAGAACATTCAGAAAATCAGTTAAGTATAATTTTTGAATATTATTCTCAAAATACTAATGTTAGGGTTGCTAAAAAATTAATTAGGGCTTTAATTACTGAACCTAAACGTTTGAAATATATTACAGAAATCGGACAACGCGAAGATTTGTTATTAAATAGAGAAAATGAATACCGTTATTTGATTTACAAAAATTATAAAATTATTTACTCTGTTGACTTTAATTTAAAACTCATTAAAGTGGCAGATGTTTTCGACACACGACAGAACCCAGAAGGAATTAAAAGAACTAAATAATTAATTTTCATTTCAAACCTTTAGACCTTAAAAGTGTACATGAGTTTTATGAAAGAAAACAACTTTTAAAATTTAGATATTTGATTTTTTTACAGCAGAAAATCTATCATAACGCAACTATATTTGGGTGTTGGAAATTAAAAGGAATAATAACGATTAAGAAATGATGTTGAATTTTAAGGTAAGTAAAAAGTATTTAATTCGTTCATTTTCAGAAATTAAACCATCGGATGGTTTGGCTGAAAAAGTTAGTTTTATTCTTCCTTTTATTAAAACAAATGGCTTAAGAATGACTTATCATATTTCAACTAATTATCAAAAACAATTTGATTCATACATTTTGACAATTTCAACAAAAGTTAATTTACTTAAACTTACAGCTCTATATTTGATTTGCTCTCTTCTTGTTTCATTCTTGTTGGTTTCTATAAACGGGAAGCTTTTAATTATTGTTTTTCTGATGCCATTTTTTGTGTTGCTATTTGTTCAAAATCTATTTCAACTGAGGAAAATATTAGAGAATGAAATTGAAAGAAAACAACTAGATTTTAAAGAATTTAAACCTTTTCACCACAAAGGTGTACATTAGTTTTATGAAACACTTTTTCTGCTTCTTAATCTTTTTTTCTTCTTCGTTTGCCTTTTCACAATTGCAAATCGTTCGCGACCCAATTGCTTGTGCGTATGGATTGAAAGATGCCAACAAAAAATGGGTTGTTCCAGCGCGTTACCAAGAAATTCAAGTGCAACAAAGTGGCTTTTTTACTTATAAGG
>JBILQY010000375.1:0-3167 GCA_044372955.1 Crocinitomicaceae bacterium
CTAGATTTGCAATTATTGCCTCAGCGAATTCTTTCGTTCCAACTTTTTCTTTGCTTAAACCTTCTTTGTAAATGTCGTACGTATGGATACCATCTTCAATCGTTTTAAGCCACGCATTTTGAACTTTCTCAGCCACTTCACTTTTTCCAATGTGATTTAACATCATAACTGCTCCTTGCAAAAGACCAGAAGGATTTGCTAAATTCTGACCTGCTCTTCTTGGTGCAGAACCGTGAATAGCTTCAAACATGGCACATTCTTCTCCAATGTTTGCAGAACCAGCTAAACCAACAGAACCAGCTATTTGAGCAGCGATGTCAGAAATTACATCTCCGTATAAATTCAAGGTAACAATAACATCAAATTCTTCAGGTGAATCAGACATTTTCGCAGCACCGATATCAATAATCCAATGCTCGTTTTCAATTTCTGGATATTCTTTTGCTATTTCATCAAAAACTTGGTGGAATAAACCATCTGTTTGTTTCATGATGTTATCTTTAGTAAAGCAAGTTACTTTTTTGCGTCCGTATTGTTTGGCGTATTCAAAGGCATAACGTACAATTTTCTCGCAACCTGGACGGCTAATTATTTTTAAGCACTGAACCACTTCATCTGTTTGTTGATGTTCAATTCCTGCGTATAAATCTTCTTCATTCTCACGAATGATAACAATATCCATTTTTGGATGCTTTGTAGCAACATACGGCGACAAACTCACACAAGGACGAACATTTGAATATAGACCCAAGAATTTTCTTGTCGTCACGTTCAAACTTTTATATCCACCACCTTGAGGCGTTGTGATAGGAGCTTTCAAAAAAACTTTATTCTTGCGAATAATATCCCAAGACTCAGCTGAAATTCCACTTGTGTTTCCCGACAAGTAAACTTTCTCACCAACTTGAATTTCTTCAAATTCGATATTTGCACCAGCAGCATCTAAAATGGCCAATGTTGCATCCATAATTTCAGGACCGATTCCGTCACCTTTTGCAATTGTTATCTTCATGATTTAAAATTTTTATGCAAAGATTAAAACTCTTTATGTATTATTGTTATTTATATTTGCAATTGAATACATAAAATTAAGTTATGAATTACACTTTAAATCAGTTACGTATTTTCTTGAAGATAGTACACACCCAAAGTATTACAAAGGCTGCTGAAGAATTGCATTTAACCCAACCAGCGGTTTCTATTCAATTAAAGAACTTTCAGGAGCAATTTGAGATTCCGTTGACTGAAATAGTTGGAAAAAAAATATTCATAACAGATTTTGGAAATGAAGTTGGTAAAGCAGCAGAATCCATTATAGATGAAGTGTATGCTATAAATCATAAAGTAAATGCGTACAAAGGATTTTTGACAGGTCGTTTGAAATTATCGGTTGCTTCAACAGGAAAGTACGTAATTCCTTATTTTCTATCTCCATTTTTAAAGAAGTACCAAAATATTGAGTTGATGCTTGATGTGACAAACAAAACGAAAGTGATCGAAAGCTTGGTAAAAGGAGAAGTTGACTTTGCTTTGGTATCCGTTTTACCGGAAAAATTAAATGTCAACAAAATAAAATTGATGCCAAATAAATTGTTTTTGGTAGGCAATATGGAGCAAAAGTTTGATGAAGTAAAGAATGATGCTTCCGTTCTCGAGTCGATGCCGTTGATTTTCAGAGAGGAAGGTTCGGCAACACGAGCGGCAATGGAAAACTATATTGAGAAAAATCAACTAACTGGTTTGAAAAAAATGGAACTTGTATCTAATGAGTCGATTAAGCAAGCGATGATAGCAGGTTTGGGTTATTCCATTATGCCAATGATTGGATTAAGAAATGAATTGTCAAGTAAGCAGCTTCAAATTATCCCAATGGAAGATTTACCAATTTGTACGGATTGGCACTTGATTTATTTGGAAAACAAGAAGTTATCTCCCATAGCTCAAGCCTTTATCGATTTCGTCAATTCGGAAAAAGAGTCAATTATAGAAGAACATTTTTCGTGGGTGGATAGCTATTTATAAAAAGGGAATTAGATGGTTTTAGGTTTAGACAAAACAAGATTTTGGAGTAACATTCCTGCTATTTTCCAATTCTTCCAACATATATCCTCTTCGGATTAATGTCTTTTTCGCCACTACCAACTGGCTCGATGCGATCTCCGATTCCATTCGTTAATTTTTGAGAACTACGGTATTTTAAACCAGTAATTTTTCCTTTGCTATCTTTTTCCCAAGCAAGAAACACTACTGAATGTCCTGTTTTATTATTGCGCCAAAATTGAACAAAATCACCTGGTTGTGCTTCTTCTAATGGTACATTTTTTCCAAGTTGAAATTTAGTCAATGCATACACACATTGCGTTTCAGCTCCTATTTCAGTATTTCCATACCAATGACTTTGAAATTCTTTCAATTGATTTAATTCAAATGCATCTAACAATTTATGCTCCTTTAAAGTATTAAAAACAATCGTGAATGTAAAACCAGAGCAATGCGTTCCAACTGCGCTTTTTGTCAGCAAGGTTTGATCTTTATGAACGATATCTATAGGACAACCAGAACCTTTCCAAACATAAGTTCCGCCTTGGTACTTATTTGCTTCATTTACCACAAAATCATTAAAAGTGACTTGCGCATTGAAAATGAAGCTATTGAGTAAGAAAATAAAAAGCAAGCGCATATCGGATTTTTAGGTTGAAACGTCGGACAAAAATAGTGCCTATTCTAATCAATCACAAAAACGAGTAACTTTAAATCCGAAAAATGAAAATAATTCTACTTTTTACGTTTGTTTTTGTGTTCTCAGGAATAGTTTTGAGTCAATATCAAAAAAATGTTGAATTATTAGATCATTGGTTTTCAGACACAATTTTAACCAACTCTTCGCAAGTTCGCTACAGTAGTTGCTGGGCATTTGAACAAAACGGAAAAGAATATGGTGTAATTGGTTCCACAGAGGGAAGTCATTTTTTTGAATTAACTACTGAAAATAAATTTCGATTCATTGATTTTGTTCCTGGAAGGTTCGTTTCAGCTCAAGTGATTACACGTGAGTTTAAAAATTTCGGTAAGTATCTCTATGCTTCTTGCGACGAAGGTCCGAGTAGTTTACAAATAATTGATTTATCTTATTTACCGGATTCTGTTCAGCTAGTTGCTGATTATCG
>JBILQY010000323.1:0-3627 GCA_044372955.1 Crocinitomicaceae bacterium
AAATTGATCTTTACCCCAAACTCGATCTAGAATTTCATCGCGAGAAATCACTTTCCCTTCTTTTTCTTTAAAGAGTTTCAATAATTCAACTTCGCGTTTGGAAAATAAATGCACTACTTTTCCACTTGCATCTGTCACTTCAAAAGTTTCAAAGTTCAGATTGAACCCCCCAATTGAAATTACTTCATCAACTTTAGAAACATTCATTGTTTGAGTTAACACCTGAACACGTAAGAGTAACTCTTCCAAATCAAACGGTTTTGGTAAATAATCATTTGCACCTAATTTAAGACCATTAACGCGATCAGCTGTTGTGCCTTTAGCAGAAAGAAATAAAATCGGAACATTACTTTTCGAACGAATAAACCTGCATAGTTCCAAACCGCTAACATGAGGCAACATTACATCTAAAATAAATAACTGAAAATCGGTATTTTTTTCAAAAGTATTTAACGCTTCTTTACCATCGTTAAAAGTAGTAACAGCATAGTTTTCAAGCTCTAAATTCAATTGAATCATTTCGCTTAAACTCTTTTCATCTTCTACCAAGCAGATTGAAATCATATTTGTTTTATTAAAATAGTCTAATATATTTGTGTGAAATTAATTAAAACATCGAAACTATGAAAAAACTGCTATTCTCCGCGGGTGTGTTTTTGATGGCTTTTGCTACTGCAGTTCAAGCTCAAAAAAATATTTCTGTAATTCCCAAATTTCAAATAAACCAATCTGTACCGACAACTGTTCTACCCGCTCCTGATATGGATCAGATTAAGGCAGAAGATGTATTGCGTGACAAACAAGGTAAATTATACCGAATAGGTGTTGCTTCTTACGTAAACATTCGCCCAGAAAATTCAGGTTGGTGGACAACACTTCCAAACGGAGAGCGTCAATGGCAGCTTATCGTAAAATCAGAAGGTGCAGAAGCTTTAAGTTTCTTATTTGAAAGATTCATCTTAAATGGAAATTCAACTTTAGAAATTAGAAATTTAAACGGTGAAATGATCCATAAAACGCTTACAAAAGACGATGTTCAAGAGCATTTTAGACAGCATGCAGCATTGTGTTTTGGTTCAGAAATGATTTTAATATTAAATGAACCTAAAAACACACAAACTTCAGAAATCCATATAGATCGAGTAATGTATAACTACCGTTCAACAGGAAACCCGAATGCTGCAAAAATCAATGAATCAGAGGCATGTCAGGTTAACGTAAATTGTACACCTGTTGGAGATACTTGGCAAGATGAAAAGAGAGGTGTTGCACGTATTTTAGTTGTTGAAGGAGCAGATCAAGGTTGGTGTACAGGTTCATTAGTGAATAATACAGCGCAAGATTGTAAACCTTATTTCTTAACAGCGCTACATTGTGGTGTAACAGCAAGTGCAGCAAACATGAACCAATGGAAATTCTATTTCCGTTATGAATCAACAAATTGTAATAACCCTTCAACTGCTGGGACTTTAGATGATAACGTAATTACTGGTTGTTTGCGTATTGCAGACTCTGGTGATGGAGGTGGAGATTCTGGTTCAGATTTCTTATTAGTACAATTGGGAAATGCAAATAACACTTCAACCATCGTAACACAATTGAAATCTGCTAATTTCAATGCATATTGGAATGGATGGAATGCAAATAACACTGCAACATCAGGAGGAACAGGAATTCACCATCCTGCTGGAGATATCAAAAAAATCTCAACTGCATCTGGAAATACAACTACTGCGGGTTGGAATGGAAACGGTTTACAATCACATTGGAGACTATCTTGGACAGCTAACTCAAATGGACATGGAGTAACAGAAGGAGGTTCTTCAGGGTCACCTCATTTTAATAATTCTCAAGGCTACATCGTTGGAACTTTAACTGGTGGTTCGTCTTATTGTGACGCACTTACTTCTCCAGATTTTTATGGTAAAATGTCTTACCACTGGACTTCAAATGGAACAGCAAACAACCGAAGACTTAAACCTTGGTTAGATCCAACAAATTCAGGACTTTTAGTATTAGCAGGTTCAAATGACCCTTGTTCTGCACCAACTGTTCCTGTAGCTAATTTTACAGCAAATCAAACGAATGTTGCACCAGCAACCAACGTAACTTTTACAGATCAATCTACAGGTGTTCCAACATCTTGGGCTTGGTCAATTTCGCCAGCTACAGGTTGGGCTTATGCAGCTGGTTCTACTGCTACATCACAAAATCCAGTTGTTACGTTTAACACTGTTGGTCAATATACAGTTACACTTACAGCGACTAATGCTCAAGGTTCAGACGCAGAAACGAAAACAAATTATATCATTGTTGCTCAAGCAACAGGTCCTTGTACACCATCAGTTACAAGTGCTTGTGATGAGTATATTCAAAATATAACGTTAAACACAATTAACAATACAACAGCATGTACAACTGGTGGTTACGTAAGTTACATGTCAACATCAACATCCTTAACTAAAGGCACTCAATACACGATGACTGTTACACCAGCAATTGGAGCTAACGCAGGAGCATACACAGGCGACGAAATTGCAATTTGGATTGACTATAACAATGACTTTACATTTGCATCCACGGAAAGAGTAGGGTATGTTTTAGTTGGAACAGGATGGAGCAATCAATTTACATTTACAGTTCCAACTACTGCAATTACAGGTGCTGTTAGAATGCGAGTTCGTATCTCATACTCAGTAGTTGCTGAAGGTGGTGCACCAATCGATCCATGCGCTGTTGCTTCATTTGGTGAAACGGAGGATTATACAATCAATATTTTAGCTGGAGGCGGCTCTGGTGTTGGAATTGAAGAAAATACTTTAAATGCAGTTTCTATTTATCCAAATCCAACGGAGAGTTTATTAAATGTAGATTTAAGTCAAGTAAGCGAAGAGGTTGAAACTGTTACTTTAATCGATATTACGGGTAAAACAATTCAAACAATTTCTGTAAATGCAGCTGACAAAGTAAATTTTGATTTGTCCTCAATTGCAAGTGGATTATACTATGTACGTATCGCCTCTGCAACGAATGCAGTGATGAAACAAGTTGTAAAAAAATAGTAGATTTTAATTCAAATCAAAGCCCTATCAGCAATAGTTGGTAGGGCTTTTTTTATGAATAATTTATTGATGACTAAGTCGTAAAAATAGCAGATATTTATTTCAAGTTCAATTATAAATAACTCAAAAAACGAAAGGTCTTAACTCTTTCTATTTAAACGTTTATAAAGCGACCAATTAAAGTTCTTTTAGTCTCTCCTTCAATTGAATCTGCATCACTATTACCATGGCACACATTGCCCAAATTGGCACAGCTGCTTTATCAGTGTCTAAGAAATTATTCAAGAAGGCATGCACAAAATAGGTCGTACTAGCAGCAATCATTCCCATCACCAAAACACGATTTTTGGTTTCAGAAAGTGGTAATTGGTTATAAAGTGTAATCATTGAAAAGAAAATGGCTACAACAATTCCAATAAAACTCACTATTCCCACAACTCCCATTTCTGCAAGTGCACCCAAATATTCACTGTGCGCATTTCCCATATCACCAAAATTGGTAGAAATTATAGTTAAATTTTCAGGTTCTTGGAAAGGTGCATATTCAAAAGCGTAAGTTCCTGGA
>JBILQY010000107.1:0-7880 GCA_044372955.1 Crocinitomicaceae bacterium
AAAGGTTTAAATTGTTTTTATATTCCACATCGTTCTACCACCACTGACTTTATTCCAAATTATTGGCAAACAAAGACTTTTAACAAGCCTTTAGAAAGTATATTATTTGACGAGAAAATTGAAAAACCTCAAATTTTTGCTTCCTTTTATTCATCAGCTTTATATAATATTGCAATGATGGATAAAAACTCACTGTTTAAGTTCGATTATTGGCAATTTGATAAAGAGGATTTATTGAACGTTCCAATTGAAAAAATCCACGAAGCCTTGCGTTTTGTTCAATCTCAAGCAAAAAAAAATGTTACAATTAGACATAAATCATTAGTAAATGCCTAAAGAAAAATTTGAAAATGTTTTTTACTTTTTTCTTTTCATTCCGATTCTGAATGTTCTATCCTCTATTGCAACGCCATTTTTCCCCGGATCTTTAAACCCTGGTGTAATTAGGGGTGTAATCTTGACCTTATTCTTGATTTGGTTTTTTGTCAACAAATACAAAAGTAAACCTGATACAAATCTTGTTGTAGGCTACACTTTTTACATTTTCCTACTCTGCTGGTTTTCAGAAGAACCGTCAACATCCTTTTATATTTTTAATAAGTTTGCCATTTCAAGCTTAATGTTTGTTATTGGATTTCATTATATAAAAAGTCCTCTTAGATTCTTATACCTTCAACGAGCATTTTTGATTAGTGTAGCTTCCATAGTTGTTTATTTTGCTTTCTCCAATGTACTTGGAGTTGGTAAACAAAGCTATCAGGACGACTCAGTGTTCTTTGGTGAATCTGGTGTAAACATTACCAAATCAATTGTTATATTCATAATTGGAATTCCCTTGTATTTGAGATTTGAACCCAAAAATCAATACAAAACTATTGCGTTGATAACTTTACTGGTTGGAATCATTACTGTACTTCTTGGAATGAAACGTTCGGCTATCCTTGCCATGAGTTTTGGTTTTTTCTTTTATACCTTATTAACTCCCTATAAATCTAGACTAATTAGAAGTGTGCCGCTCATTTTATTATTGCTTTTTGTTAGTTCACCTTATTATGTTCCAATTATTGAAAAACGGTTTGAAGCACGACAAGAAAGGGTTTCAATGACCGTTGACCAATTGCAAGAAAACGAAAGTGAAGGTCGACTTTTAGAAATACAATATACCATCGAACAAACTTTTGAAAGCATCGATCGCGTGTTTTTTGGATTCAATGTGTTTATGAAAAAAGATTTCCAAGGTAGAAAAAGAATGCTTCATGTGGACTACTCAAATATGCTTGGTGGTGCCGGTTTAATTGGACTTATTTTATTCATTGGGGTCTATGTGAAAATTATCCAACGTCAACTATTTTATAAGAACTTACTTGGGAATAATCCACTATCCAAAGAAATTTTAGCAACAACGGCAGCATTGGTAGCTGTTCAAGCATTTCTCTCAATTGGAGGAACAATGCAAGGTGTGAACCAAAGGGGATACATTTTACTCTACCTTGGAGCACTGATGGGCTTATCTTTATCTTTATTGAAACAAAAAATCATACAAAACAGTGCAACAAAACAAACTCAATAACGCGTTATTTAGTCTTTTTCATCACGATGTTTCAGAAACCTTAAGGGAAGAAAAACATTTCACAGATCAGCTATGGCAGAACTTACAAATGCCAATAACTATCAATGAGAAAGAACTTGGAGATGAGTTATTAGCAATAATTAAGCAACACACAATCAATGTTCCTGCTACTAAAATTGGGCTAACATTAACAGGTGGATTTGATTCAAGAGTTATTCTTGCTGCGCTTTTACACCTTGGAATTAAACCCGTTTGTTTCACCTATGGAAACGAAAAAAACCGCGATATTCAAATAGCTAGAACAATTTGTAAAAAACTCGGGCTAACTTATTACAATGTTGCCAATGAACCACCTACGAAAGAATGGTACACTAAATGGGTAAATCAAACCATTTCATTGGATGAAGGAAACGCTCATTTGCACAGAGCACATCGTACAGCAGCTATTGCAGAATTAACTCAGAAACATGCACTAAAAGTACTTTTTACAGGTCACTTGGGAGGAGAAAACATTAGAGGTCTATCCTATAACGACTACTTCGCATCTCCTTTTTTTGAAGATTTCAATGAAGGTAAATTAAACTTAGATGAGAATTTGAAAAAACAACTCGGTAGGTATTTTATACAACTAACTGAGCTTGAAATAAAGGAACTAAAGACAAAAATCAATACTTTACCTTGGATGACGAATGATTGTAATCGCAATAAACTTTATTTCGTTAACGAACTTGTTGGGAAAATCCACCACAATCAGGACATACGCATCTATTCAAAGTTTGTTGAAACAGTTGTTCCCGTTTATTTACAGCCCTCGTATTTAGAAAAACTTTCGCTTTCTAAACATCATTTCATGCGTAAATTAGATAAAAAGGTCAGTTTTTTAGAACATCCTAAATTATATTGTCAGTTAATTGGAAGCTTCTACCCTGCTCTACTGGAAATTGAATTATCTAATGGATATGCCCCACGTGATTTTCTAAAAGGAAAAATGAATTATGTTGTAAAACGAGTGTGGCAGAAATACATCAAAAAAATCAAAAACTACCCTTCATTTTCTTACAACGATTCGTTTGTTGCTTTCGTAAAAGAAAAGTCAGAAGCTATTTCTGATGAAATTTGGACAATTTATGATAAAGAAGCGTACTTTCATCAATTAGAATCAACAGAATATAAATCGAATGAAGGCTTTTGGCACAAATTCTCAAACCCTATTTTTTTTGATTTGATAAATAAAAACAAACTACTACCGTGAAATTTGTCATCTTAACCAACGAAATTGCAGGCTCCGAATTAAAATGGAAATTGGCTTGTGAAAAAATGAATGCAGAACATATTGTTGTGGATATCAGTAAAGCTAATTGGCTTGAACTAATTGAGAATTACAAACCAACTATTCTGTTAACTCGACCAGCAGGATTAACAACTCCATTTAAAATTCTTTACGATGAACGCCTAGAAATTCTTGTAAACGAGCTGAATTATTTTTGCTTTCCTGCTTTGAAGGAAGTATTGATTTATGAAAATAAAAAGTACTTTTCTTATTGGTTGAAAGCTAATAAAATACCTCACCCACAAACAGATGTATTCTATTTTGAAAAAGAAGCTTTAGACTGGCTAAATTCATCCAACGTAAAGTACCCAATCGTTGCAAAAACGAATATTGGAGCTTCTGGTAGCGGGGTCGTAATTATCGAAACGAAAGAAGAATTACAAAACTATATTCAATCGACATTTTCAGGGAAAGGTGCAACGAAACGCGTAGGACCGAATCTCAAAAAAGGACGCATTTTACAACGCGGAATTCGTTTGCTTTCAAAACCAAAAGCATTGTTTAAAAAAATTGATGTTTATAAGGCGAGAGCTTTAGACGTTCAAAAAGATTTCGTTTTGTTTCAAGAGCACATTCCTCATACGTTTGAATGGCGAGTAGTAAGAATGGGCGATTCCTTTTTTGCACATAAAAAGCTGATGCTCGGCAACATGACAAGCGGTTCATTATTGAAAGATTATGGAAATCCACCTCTTGCACTTTTGGATTTTGTGAAATCGATCACAGATAAGCATAAATTATTTTCTCAAGCTGTTGATGTTTTTGAATCTCCTAAAGGATATTTGGTCAATGAAATGCAATGTATCTTTGGTCAATCCGATGCTTATCAAATGAAAGTTGACGATTGTATTGGACGCTACACTTTTCAAAATGAAAGTTGGAAATTCGAAGCAGGTGACTTCAACACCAATGAATCGTATGATTTACGTTTACAAGCAGCAATTGAATATTATCAAAAATTAAACTCCTAGTTTGAAAGTACTTTTTGTTTGTAGTGGCAATAAATCGCAAGGAAAACCAAGCATTCTTGTGAAAAACCAAGGCGACAGTCTGGTTGAAAAAGGTATTGAAATTAGCTACACGCTTATCGCTCAAAAAGGAATAATTGGTTACCTAAAAGCTGTTATTCCGATTTATAAATCCATTAAAAAGGAACAAGTTAAAATTGTACATGCCCATTATTCGCTAACAGCTTTTGCAGCGAGTATTGCTGTGCTATTGACTTTCAAAAACCGACCTAAACTAGTTGTTTCTTTAATGGGAAGCGATGCTCAGATGAAAGGCTGGAAACGCAGCTTAACAAACTATTTTTCGAATAAACTTTGGTTTGCAACAATTGTGAAAAGTAAGCAAATGGCGGTTGATTTGGATCTAAAAAAATTCGTTGTGATTCCAAACGGAGTTCAACTTGCAAAATTCATAAATAACGAGCAACCCTCAAATAATACTGTTCTTTTCGCTGCTGATCCGTCCAGAGAATCTAAAAACTATCAACTAGCAGTGAAAGCAGTAGAACTAGCAAAGAAAAAAAATTGGAACATCGCATTAACAGTTATTTTCAACGTTGAACATGCTGAAATAATTAAAGAAATCAAGACGGCTGCTTGTATTTTATCGACTTCAAAATGGGAAGGTTCACCGAATATTATCAAAGAATCCTTGGCTTGTAATCGACCAATTGTGGCTACAAATGTTGGTGATATTGCTTGGTTATTAGAAAACGTTGAAGGCTGTTACCTGACTGACTTTAACCCGGAAACGATTGCAGAATCAATACTTGCTGCCTTAAGGTTTAACGAAGAAAACACCTACACAAAAGGACTTGAGAAGATAAAAGAATTGGAACTTGATTCTCAATCTGTTGCAAACCGAATTATAAATTTATATGGACACTAAACCAGGCGTACTGATTATTGAAGGACATGTGCAAGGATTATCAAATGTACGTGCCTTGGGCGAACATGGCATTCCTGTTTGGGTAATTGATAAATCGGATTGTGTGGCGCGTTATTCAAAATACTGTCAAAATTTTGCTATTTGCCCCGATTACGATAGCGATTCATTTATTGCATTTTTAATTCACTTTTCTGAACAACATCAATTAAACAACTGGCTATTATTACCTTCCAACGACCATGCTGTTTACAACATCTCTAAGAATAAAGAAAACTTAAGTGCTCATTTTAAGTTAATCACAGAAAATCTGGAAACCGTTTTAAAAATTTATGACAAAGTTGAACTTTTAAAAATCGCCCAAGAAATTGGAGTTGACTATCCGTTATATGAAACTTACAATAACCTTTCTGAATGTAAAGCAAGCCAATTAACGTTTCCCCTAATTACAAAAGGTAACAATGGCTTGAGTTTTTACAAAAAAACAAAAACTAAAGTATTACTTTCTAATTCATTAGAGGAACTTGAAAATAATTTAAAAAACCTTGAAAGTAAAATCCCTTTAAAAGAGACATTTACGCAAGAAATTCTTCCTTATAGCGAGGAAAACAAAACAATTTCTTTCACTTGTTTTTCGATTAATGGTGAAATTAAAGCACATTGGATAGGAGTCAAACTGCGTGAACATCCACTTCGATTTGGAACCGCAACTTTAGCTGAAAGTATCGAAAAAAAAGAACTGTACCTCCCTTCACAAAAGTTGATGCAAACTTTAAATTATACAGGTATTTGTGAAATAGAATACTTGTTAGATATTCGTGATAAAAAATACAAGTTGATTGAAATAAACGCTCGTACTTGGCTTTGGGTTGGTTTGGCAAAAGCTTGTGGCGTAAATTATGCCAAATTAGCTTATGATTTTGTAAACGGCGTTTCCATTTCTGAATCAAAAAACTATGAAATAGGAACGGTTTGGTTCAATCCGATTACGAATGTATTTTTCGGAATTAAAGGTCTTTTGTTGGGTCGTGTTAAATTAAAATCTATATTTGAAAATATACCAAAAAAGAAAATTAACGCACTTTTTCAAAAAGGAGATAGAAAACCCGGTTTTATGTATTTCGTTCTGCTTTTTAAAATTTTTAAAACAAGATGACAGTACTTTTTGTAACAGGACACCCCGCTCAAATTCATAACTTCAGAATTGTAAAACAGTTGTTAGAATCAAAAGGACACAAAGTTGTTTGGGTTTCAAGTAAAAAAGATATAAGTTTTGAACTTTTAGACCTTTATGGAATTAAAGCCTATGAAATAACGAGACCTGCGAAAGGTTTCATTTCTAAATTGAAAGCATTATTTGTTAATTCCAGCATTATTTTTAAAATCATCCGAAAAGAAAAAGTTGATTTCATTGTTTCGCGCGTTTCCCCTTTTGCGGCAATTGCAGGAAAGCTTTTGGGGAAAAGACACATTGCACTTGCAGACACGGAAAGTTCCGGGATTTACGACACCATTTTCACAAAGTTCTTGGATTCATTAATAACCTCAACAACGTTTAAAAGAGACTTGCGAAAAGATCAAGTAAGAATTAAAAGCAACATTGAATTGTTCTATTTACATCCGAATCATTTTAAACCAAACGATTCCATTTACGATTACTTGAAAATTGCAAAAGATGAAAAATTTGTCATTTTACGATTTGTAAGTTGGGAAGCCTACCACGACAAAGGCTTAACGGGTTTCAACGATGAAAATAAAATCAAAGCAGTTAAAGAATTCTCCAAATTTGCCAAAGTTTTCATTTCTGCCGAAGGAAGTTTACCTGAAGAAATTGAGAAACATCGCATTAAAATCCCCTTTGATAAAATGCACGATGCGCTTTATTATTCCTCGTTATTCTTCGGTGAAGGAGCTTCAATGGCAGCTGAAAGTTCTGTACTTGGTTCGCCTGCGATTTTCTTAAATGACAATTGGTCTGGAAATGCCTTGGATTTAATGAAATACGAACTTTTTTACTCCTATAAAAGCAATGTTGCAGATCAGGTAAAAGCCATCGAGAAAGGTGTTGAGTTGTTAAGCAATCCCGCATTAAAAAAGGACATGGAACAAAAATTAGCTAAGTACTTTGCTGATAAAATAGATGCCTCAAGCTTCTTAACTTGGTACATCGAAGAATTCCCTCAGTCAAAAAAAATAATTGCTCAAAATTCAGAGTATCAAAACAATTTTAAATAATGGATTTTACCGTTCGAAAATATAAAGAACTCTTAAATTCAATGAAAGATGCTGGATATCAATTTCAAACGTATCAAGATTTCATTGAAAATCCGAAAGAAAAAGTGATTGTTCTGCGCCACGATGTGGATTTAAAACCTGAAAATTCATTATGCTTTGCGGAAATTCAAGCTTCGTTAGGTATCAAAGGTGTTTATTACTTTAGAGCAGTTAAAGAAAGTTGGAACGAAGACATTATTAAAAGAATAAGTTCATTAGGTCATGAAATTGGGTATCACTACGAAAACATAACGACCACCAAAGGCAATTTGAACTTAGCTTTTGAAGATTTTAAAAAGAACCTAGAACTCCTGCGCGTATTAGCACCAGTGACTACAATTTGTATGCATGGAAGCCCAATGTCAAAATACGATAGTAAAGACCTTTGGAAAACCAACGATTATAAATCTTTAGGAATAATTGCAGAACCTTATTTTGATACAGACTTTAACAAAGTATTTTATTTAACCGATACAGGTAGAACTTGGAACAGCGAAAAGTTTAGTGTAAGAGATAAAGTAAGTACGAATTTTACACAAAAATTCACTGAAACAGATCAAATTATTACAGCTTTTAAGTCGAAGCAATTACCAAATCAAATCATGTTCACCTTTCATCCACAACGCTGGAACGATAATTTAATGAAATGGCTCATAGAACTTAACAGTCAAAATGCCAAAAATTTAGTAAAACGTTTGTTGATTAAAGTGAGGAAGTGAAACAGGATTTTATTTTAATAAACCCTCACTTCTTCCACTCCGAATAAGCCTTGTTCAGTGCTTTGAGGAATTCTTTCGAATCTTGTGCCCCAGA
>JBILQY010000108.1:0-7873 GCA_044372955.1 Crocinitomicaceae bacterium
CGTATCAACAAAACTAAAACGGTTACTCCACTTGCCGAGATGTTTGTTGTGCGTAAAGCTTACGAATTGAAAGCGACCAAATTCATACGAATGGATGGAAAAATAAATTTTGCTCAAGGTGGCGCATTTCACGATATTCCACTGGTTATTCAAAATTATGGAATTGTTCCGATGCCAATTTATGCAGGCTTTGGTGATAAAAGTATTTCATCAACTGACTTTGAAATCAATGGAATTCCCAAAAAAGGCATTGAGTATAAATACAATCATGAAGTGCTTTATACTGAGTTAAAAGATTATATGAATGAGGTAATCGATCGATTAAATAGTGGTAATGGTTTGGATATCAATTGGAAACAAAATTTAATTGAAGTATTAGACAGAAATCTTGGAAAAGATATTCAATCATTTGAATGGCAAGGCAGAAAATATACTCCACGTTCGTATGCAGATGAATTAGGGTTGAAAATGGAAAATTATGTTTCTTTGACCTCTTTCACTAATCATCCAATGTATTCAAAATGTATGTTGGAAATCCCTGATAATTGGGCTTGGGGAGAAAGCTACAATGTTTCTTTAGACGATTTGTACAATGTTACAGTTGAAGCTTTAAAAAATGGTTACACGGTTGCTTGGGGTGCTGATGTTTCTGAAAAAGGATTTAGCTTCAAAAATGGAATTGCAATCGTTCCAAAAGATGAATCGACCATTGAAGTTAAAGGTCAAGACTCCAAAGGATTCAATGATGCTGGTGCTGACAGAAATTCAAGCGCATTTCTAAATCCTACTGAAGAATTGAAAATCACGTCTGAATTAAGACAACTTGCTTACGACAACAAAACGACGCAAGACGACCATGGAATGCATATCGTGGGTTTATTCCAAGATCAAAAAGGAACAAATTACTTCCTAGTAAAGAATTCATGGGGAACAAGTAATTTTCCAAAAGGTTATTTATACGTTTCAGAAGCTTATTTTAAATACAAAACCATCAATGTTTATTTACATAGGGATGGGATATCAGATTCTGTAAAATCTAAATTATATTTAAAATAAAGTATTAACTTTCAATACTCTAATTATAATCTTTCTGCCATGAAAAATCTACTTATCCTTAGTTTGGTCGCACTTTCACTATCTTCATGTTTGAAAAATCGACTAAAAAAAGATCAATCTGCTTTGGTAAATTACAAGATTGAAACTGCTTTTGACGAAATGACGAATATTTCCGACCAAGCAATTACTGGAAATATGGTTTATTACAAAAGCGGTCAAATCATTGTAACTGAACCTGGTTTTAAGCCAGTAGATTTAAAGGCTGATTGTAACGTTATCATTACAATTGACACTACAAGTTCTCCAAAATCAGTTACTGTTGATTACGGCTCTTCAAATTGCACGTGTAATGACGGTAAAACAAGAAGAGGTAAAATCATTACCACATTCACAGGTCAGTACATTGCGCCAGGAACAATCATTACGCACACTCCTGTTGATTATTATGTGAATGACGTTAAATACGAAGGAACGAAAACGGTTCAAAACATGGGTTTGAATGCAAGCGGTCAACCTTTTTTTAACGTACAAATTGATGGAACCGCAACACTTGAATCAGGCGAAGTTGTAGATTATACTTCTACTCGAGTAAGAACTTGGACAACAGGTTTTAATACGCTTTTAAATCGTTTTGATGATGAATACGACATCACTGGAACTTCAGAAGCTTCATTTTCAAGAGGGGAAGGTTATACCGGAAACACAACTTCACCAATTCACATTAAAGTAGGTTGTGGATTTCCAGTAAGCGGAACTTTAGACATCACCCCAACAGGAAAACCAGTTCGTCAAATTAACTATGGTGATGGAACCTGTGACTATAGTTTCACGGTAACGGTTAGCGGTTACACCTTTACTATTAATTAAAATTTCTTCTTTCTAAGTTGTTGTGCATCTAACCAATAAATAACCTTCAGTGAAAAGCTATTCGTTGGTCCATTGTTTAGCGTGCTCGAGAAATTTTGCCAGAAATAATCGTCAACTCGTTTGTCTTGTGTGAAAATCGAATTCTTCCAAACAACGTTGATTTCGGAACCTGGCAAGAATACCCAACGGTATTGTAAATCGATTGTGAAAGCATTGTAATTCACATCGTAAATGGATTTTCCATCAGCGTCAAGACCTGAATAGTTGGGAATTGCTTCTAAACGTCCATTTTCTTCTAAAGTGAAAAATGATTCGTATTGAATAACTGAACGATAATGTCTAAGTCGGAATGTTAGTCCCATTCGGTTGGTCATGTTGTAATCTAAACTGATGGAACTGATGGAATTGACACGATCTCTTTTCCCAAAGATAGGCTTACCAGAAATTGTTTCAAATGGATATCCAAAGGGAAAGGCAAAACCTTGTGCATTTAATTGAAAAGACTGCGACCAGTTTGGAATCAAGAAAATACGGTCACTCAAACGAAATCGTGGAGAAAGGTAATAATCATATTCCGACCAATCAGCTCTATCAATAAAGGCATAATTCAATCCTGCGTCTAAGGCAATTTTTTTCTGATAGTTGGAAGAAATCCATCCGCCAACAGTACGCCAACGAGGTGCAATAAACAAATTACCATTACGCGACTCGAAGTAGTCATTAAATTCAGTAAAAGCCCCATTAAAACGCAATCCTGCAGCATCAAATGTTTTAGAGATTAAGGTCAAACCAGAATTAAAATAAGTGCTAGTGTAAACATTTGGTTGGTACAAACGATTGTATGAAACAGAAGCATTCACCACAATTTTATTCAATTTTTGCCATTTCGGTTTGAAATTACGATAGCCTCCACTGATGTCTAAAATCCTCCTGTTATTTACTTGATTAAATCCTAAATCGTTTGGATTGTAAGTATTGGACTCTTCAAGATAAGCTGTTCCAAAAATGAAATTACCTCTAACTTTTCCAGCATAAATGTTGAGGTTGTGGCCAATTTCCGAATCATTGAGTCCCTTGATAACTGAAACGGCTGAACCTCCAGATAAGTTATAGGTGTTTTTCTTGGTGTTTAGGTTAAAGTTCAAACCTGAAACATTTGCATCTTCAAATCCTCCCGAACGCCAAACATTGGTATTTGTAAATGTCACCGAACTGTTGTTTTTTAAATTTTGGTCGAGCACAAAAACATTGTAATTGGTCAAAGGTGAAAGGATTTCGTTTCTTTGTTCGTTTGTTAAATCATTCACTATTTTGGCAATTCGTGGCGCTGAAATCCCATTAAAAACACCGATTCCTAGTCCGTTTTTAAATCGACCGGAAAGCTTACTCGCATTGTATAATTGAGCTGGACCTGGCATTTCCAGCAAGCGTTCGTTTGAATCCAATGCGAGGTTTCCGTTGTCAAAGTTTTGAACGCCAACTCTTCTACTGTAAAATAGTCCAGCCTTATTGAATAATTCGGTTCCTTCTGTGAAAAATTGCCTGTTTTCATTGAATTGAATTTCAAATGGACTGATATTTAATACTTGTTGATCAAAAACGACTTGTCCAAAGTCAGGAACTAAGGTTACATCCAATGTTAGCGCTTCATTAATTCCATATTTGATGTCCATGCCACCATTGATGGACCGCGAAAAACCATTTTCTTTTGAATGGTTTAAATATCCTGAAACATAAGGCATTAAAGCCAAGCGTAAAGGAGGTTCAATGTTTTTAATTCCTTGAACATCACCGCTTTCAAGTAAGTAATTTTCAATATCTGGATTCACGGCTACCCAAGTTGATTCTTCCCGATAACGACTGATTTGGCGTGAAAAATTTACCCCCCACTCTTGTACTTCTTTTTTAGGAAAACGTATGGCTGAATAAGGAATTACAAGTTCAGCAACCCAAGCATCCTCGGTAATTTTCACAGCACTGTTCCAAACCAAATTAAGTTGGTCATTAAAATCGAGCGAGATAATTTTAGCATCTAGTTGTACGCCTTTACTCGTAATTCCGAAATAGAAACCATTTTGATTATCGTTGTAAGTATCGAGAAAAATTCCAAAAACATCCAAGTTTGCATTGTAATCGTCGCGAAGTGAAAGTACTTGAGAAATGGAATCGGGATGATCGTAACAAATCGCACTTATGTAAATTGCATCAGCTGAATAGAGTAGGGCAACTTTCGTTTCTTTTGGAGAAGCTTTTCCTGGTACAGGTCGAATTTGTACAAAATCAGAAGTGAACGTAGCATTTTTCCAAGCCTCTTCATTGAGTTCGCCGTCAATTATAATTTTTTCTTGAATAGGTAAAGCATTGATTACCTTTTGTGCAAAAGACTGAAAGGTGGCAAAAAGCAATACGGAGAACAACAAAAATTTCATTGCTGCAAAAATAGCGTTTTGAAATCTTTTAGACTTCCTCTTTTTGTTGAATGGTTTGATTTTCTTGCCACTACATGTAAACATTGTTGACGACGTTCAAAAGTTACCCAACATCTTTTTTCTTTTCGTAAATCGTACAACACTTTTGAGATCGTTTCTTGAAGGATTAATAAATTACATGGATCGTTTTTACCTCGAATTAAAAAATGATTGAAGGATAAATCAAAACTGTTTCCATTCAAGTGCGGACTTCGAAGTGAGGCATTGCGATTCACTCGCACCAAACGTTTTACTGTTGAAGTGGTCCTTGTTAAGGAAGTGACGATCAATTTTGAGCCCTTCAAAGGCGTTTTGTCAATTAGTTGATTAAAGCGCGCACCAACAGTATCTAGAAAATCTTTGGCGTCGGGAGTTAATACCGGAAAAGAATAATTAAAACTATCGAGGTAAAAATAATCGGATGTTTTCACTTTTACGAGTTTTTCCTCTGCGATGAATGCTTTAAAAAATGATTCATCTTCGACAGGCTGTATGCCTTGTTTTTCAGAAATTGAATGGTATTCATCCAAGTGATTGTTGAGTGAATCGTGAAAATGATGTGCTTGGTAATAATTACAATCATACACAATTTCAGGCACTTCTGAGGTCTTGATGAGTTTCTTTTTAGGTTTCTCTGTCAAATTATCGACAGCTACTCCAATTGAAATCAGTAGGACTAAGGGAATAAATAAAGCGACAGAATAGGATTTCATTCAAACAAAAATACAATTTACTTGTCAATACGTGGATTGGATAGCTAACTTTGTAAGGTGAAAGATTTCGAAAATTTAAGAGCTCAGTTAGACGCTTTGGAATGGCCCAGTGTTTATTTGTTCAAGTTCATCGTTCCCAACGACAATGAAAAAATGGCTTTGGTTTCTGCCTTGTTTGATGAAAACGCTAATATTTCTTATCATACCTCCAGCAAAGGAAACTATGTGAGTGTGAGTGTAAAAGAAGTTATGTTGTCGGGCGATTCTGTTATTGAAATTTACGAAAAAGCAGTAAAAATAGAAGGAATAATCTCTTTATAATGGTAGAAAAAATAGTTGACGTAATGGTTGTGACATTGGGAATTTTGGGAGCATTCGTGCTTTACAAATTAATGTTGCGCCGCATGAGTAGAGGTGGTGTAGATCAAACTGTATATTGCACACTTTACAGTTTGGATAAAAATCCAGCTAAAGGCGAAGTCGAGTTTTATTTTATTGCACCAACAGATATGAATGTTACTTTTCGAATTTGGAAACAAGAAGAACAAATCGTTGAAGTCCGTAATGAGTTATTTACTAAAGGAGGACACATTGTTCGTTTTGATACAAATTCAATTCCAGATGGTGAATACTTTTTTGGGATTCAGACAACAGAACAAAAAACAATAAAACGTTTCAGGATTCAGAATTCTTAAGATTCCCTTTGTTTTTTGCCTCCTCCTTTGATTTTGATTTTTCCGTGTTTCTTTCTCACGTTGTATTTTGATTTACCAAAATCACTTTTTGAACCATCAGGTTTTTCGATTCGGATAACAATACCAGCAGTGTGTTGAAAATAGTCAGACGTTTTGAAGAAATCCGTAAGACCAAGTTTAGCAGCAGATTGAACTTGGAAACCAAAATTTTGAGAAACCCATAAGTTAACACCAAAAGTAACATTTAAGGTTGGCGAAAATGCTTTAGCCGTATTTCTAGCATCCAAAGTACGAACAGTTGCTCCTGCTCCAAAACCAATGTAAGGGTCAAAAACGCCGCTACCTAAAAGTTTGTATGCACTGTATTTGATGTTTGCATCAATGGAAAATAAACTACCAGTAATGTTTAACGAATCATTTACCAATTTCTCAGGATTATATTTTGAGAATGCTCCTGCTCCTTCTACGCTCCATCCTTGGTAAATATATTTATCAAAGAATGCACGAGTAGGATATAACAAAGAATGGTATTGTCCGAAGTTGAAAGGATTTGTTCCTAAGCCGTCGTCGTCTAGCATCACCCAAGAGGCACCAAACATAATATTATAGCTGTCGGTATTATTAATTATTTTAGAAGGTTGGGCCAACACTTGAAGGTGAAAACACAAAACAAAAAGTAAAAATGACCGGGTTAAATACGACATTGAATAAATTCGAAAAAATTAGACCACAAAATTAACTAAATTCATAAACCAAATTCATTTTAAAACAATAAGAATCAAAGTTTTTTTAACATTATTAATGCTACGTTAACAAACAATATTTCAATCCAATTTTTTAATCATTAACTTTGCCAACGGAATGACAAAAACGAAAAAACACCAATTAATCTTCGATAACGATACCGACATTGAGGTTTTTGGGGTTTCTTCCGCTTATATTGATTATCGCTTGGCTTGGGAATTGAACCTTAAACTTTCAATTCAGCTCGAAAAACAAAGTGAAAAGCTAACGATTGAAGACAGGAAAACGAAACAAATCAACTCATTCTTTCTTTATTATTTTTTTGATGAAGAAAATTTAACAAAATATTATCTTATACGCAACAAGCAAGACAACAAATTCCTTGTTTCAGAAAAGCCATTTGTCGACTATTTTTTGTGCATTCGGGATAATAACTCATTTACAGAAGAAAAGTTACTTACTGAGATGAGAAATATGAATGGAGTTGTTGCTGTTTTCCCGCTGGAAAGCGAAGATATTGAATTTGCAGAATACTTGGATGAATGATTTTCAGCAAGTTAATTATAGAAATTAAGAAAATAAAAAGATGAAAAAAACAAAAATTGTTGCAACGCTTGGCCCTGCGTCTATGAATAAAGAAGTATTAAGAGAGATGATTCAATCAGGCTTGAATGTATGTCGCTTGAATTTTTCTCATGGAGCTTATGACGATCATGCAACAGCAGTTCAAACCATTCGCGAATTGAATGAAGAACTAGGGGCAAACGTAGCTATTTTGGCGGATTTACAAGGTCCTAAAATACGCACCAACGAAATGGAAAACAATGGTGTTTTGTTGGAAGTTGGAAAAGAAATTAAAATAATCGTTGAAAAAGTTGTTGGAAATGCTGAACGTTTTTCTATCAACTATACCTTATTACCTAAAGATGTTTCACCTGGCGAGCGCATTTTATTAGATGATGGAAAAATTGTTTTAGAAGTAATCGAATCTGATGGACATTCAACGATTAATTGCCGCATTGTTCAAGGTGGAATTTTATCTTCAAAAAAAGGGGTTAATTTTCCAAATACAAATATTTCAATGCCATCTCTTACGGAAAAAGATCGCCTTGATTTAGAATTTGCGTTGCAACAAAATGTAGATTGGATTGGACTTTCATTTGTCCGTTCAGCAAGAGACATTATCGAATTAAAACACATTATTGCAAATCACCACCACCATGCGAAAGTGATTGCAAAAATTGAAAAACCAGAAGCTTTAAGTAATATTGATGACATTATTAAAGAAAGTGATGCTTTGATGGTTGCTCGTGGAGATTTGGGTGTTGAA
>JBILQY010000356.1:0-3340 GCA_044372955.1 Crocinitomicaceae bacterium
TTCGTCATTTTCTCGAATCGAACACGTATTTATAAGTACAACATCCGCTTCGTCAACATTGCGTGTAGTAGCGTAGCCATCATTTTTCATAATCGAAGCAACAACTTCGCTATCAGAGAAATTCATCTGACAACCGTAGCTTTCAATAAATAATTTCTTTTTACCAGTTGAATCATCTGAGTCGCTTAGCATTGTTGCTTCACCTTGCATTGATTCATCAATTACTTTATTTTCGTGGGACATAGTTGTTCTTCTTTTGGTCGGCAAAAATAACAATTAATCAAGGACTGACAAAATGACACGTATGTTAAAAGTTAAGAACGGAGAATAAGACTGCTAAGGAATTGCGAACGGAAGAATTGCGAATTGCAAATGGACTCACATTATGCTTAAGAATTGCGAACCATAGAATTGCTAATTGCAAACGGATAACTATACTGTTAATTAATTGCAAATAGAATAATTGCGAATTGCTAACTGAAACCCATACTGCTAATTAATTGCGAACATAGAATTGCGAATTGCAAACGGAAAGCCATACCGCTTAATAATTGCTAACAAACGAATTGCTAATTGCAAACGGATAACCATACTGCTTATTAATTGCGAACGTTAGAGTTGCGAGTTGTTAACTAAAATCCACTAATATAGAAGTTATGAACGATTTAAATCGCGCAGAGCGCTTCCAGAATCTACGTTCGCAATTCGCAATTAAAAGTTTGCAATTTATCAATGCAATTCGCAATTTTTAATTCGCAATTATTAGTTCGCAATTATACTTTTTTTAGCTGTGTTTCACTTTTTTTTCCTCAGTCCACTTTTTTCCTTTTACATTTGTGCCCAAAATAAAAGCCATGTCGAAAAATTTAGTGATCGTTGAGTCCCCTGCAAAAGCCAAAACAATTGAAGGATATTTAGGAAAAGACTTTACCGTAAAATCTAGTTTTGGACACGTAAGAGACCTTGCGAAAAAAGGCTTGGCAATTGAAATCGAAAATAAATTTAATCCACTCTACGAAGTCACAGCCGATAAAAAGGCGGTCGTCGCAGAACTCAAAAAATTATCAAAGGAAGCGGAAGTTGTTTGGCTAGCGACCGATGAGGACCGCGAGGGAGAAGCGATTTCTTGGCATTTATATGAGACTTTAGATTTAAAGAAAAAAGATACAAAACGCATCACTTTTAATGAGATTACAAAAACCGCAATCTTAAAAGCAATCGACAACCCACGCATTATTAATAAGCAATTGGTGGATGCACAACAAGCGCGTCGTGTTTTAGATAGAATCGTTGGTTTTGAACTTTCACCTGTACTTTGGAAAAAAGTGCGCCCAAGTTTATCAGCGGGACGTGTGCAATCCGTTGCAGTGAAATTAATCGTGGAGCGCGAAAAAGAAATTGATGCTTTTAATGTGTCTAACTTCTTCCGAATTACCGGGAATTTTGAGTCACCGAAAGGAAATTTTAAGGCAGAGTTTAGCAAACAATTAGCAGATGCTGAAAGTGCGAAATCTATTTTGGAAACGTGTAAAGTAACTGACTTTTTCGTAGAAGACATTCAACAAAAACCTGCAACAAAATCACCTGCAGCACCCTTTACAACTTCAACTTTGCAACAAGAAGCGAGTTTGAAATTAGGTTTTTCAGTAACCCGTACAATGAGCGTAGCACAACGTTTGTATGAATCTGGGAAAATCACGTACATGAGAACGGATTCAGTGAATTTATCTGATACGGCAATCAATGCGTCGAAAGCAGCAATTACAGAATTATACGGTTCAGATTTTTCGAAAACCAGAAAATACGCCAATAAAAATGCTGGAGCACAAGAAGCGCATGAGGCGATTCGTCCAACAGATTTTATGGTTTCAAAAATAGACGGAGAATCCGAAGAACAAAAATTATACGAACTAATTTGGAAACGTGGGATTGCAAGCCAAATGTCTGATGCGCAGTTGGAAAGAACGACAATAAAAATTGGTGGTTTACCAAATGGCGATGCTTTCAATGCAAAAGGTGAAGTCATTCGTTTTGAAGGATTTTTGAAAGTGTATTTAGAATCATCTTTGGATGACAATGAAGAAGAAAGCGATTCTGGTTTGTTGCCAGCAGTTGTTAAAAATGAAAAATTAGACCTTGGAAGTGCAGTTGCAGTTGAGCGATTTACGCGTCCGCCTTCACGATATGTGGAAGCTTCTTTGGTTAAGAAATTAGAAGAATTGGGAATTGGTCGTCCGTCAACGTATGCACCAACGATTTCAACGATTCAAAAAAGAGGTTACGTAGAGAAAAAAGAACGCGATGGCGAAGTGCGTGAATACCAATACATTCAACTTAAAAAAGGAAGTATTGTAGAAGAAGTGCGTTCGGAAACAACAGGAAAAGATAAAAACAAGCTTTCACCAACAGATATTGGAATTGTTGTAACGGATTTCTTGCAAGACAATTTCAAGCAAATCATGGATTATCATTTCACTGCATTTGTGGAAGCTCAATTCGATGAAATTGCGCAGGGAAAACAAGAATGGACAACGATGATGGATGGATTTTACAATCCGTTTCACAAAGAAGTGGAAGATACATTGGAAAATTCAGATCGTGCAACAGGTGAAAGAGATTTAGGAATTGACCCAATTTCAGGTAAAAAAGTGATTGCTCGTATTGGGAAATTTGGTCCAATGATTCAAATTGGTGACGAAAAAGTGGACGGTGAAAAAGCACGTTTTGCTTCACTTCAAGCTAATCAATCGATAGGCTCTATTACTTTGGAAGATGCAATGGAGCTATTCAAATTGCCAAGAACCTTAGGTGAATACGAAGGTCAAGCTATCAAAGCAAACAATGGACGTTTCGGGCCTTATGTACAAGTTGGAAAATTATTTGTTTCCATTCCGAAAGAGGAGGATGCAATTTCGATTACATTTGACAGAGCAATGGAGTTATATTTGAAAAAGCTAGAAGATGAGGCAAATAAGTTGATAAAAGCTTTCGATGAACGTCCAGATGTGCAATTATTGAATGGTCGCTACGGAGCTTATTTGAAAATTGGAAAAGATAATTTTAAGTTGCCAAAGGATACCACACCAGAAACATTGACTTTAGAGGAATGTATCAAAATTTCTGAAAGTCAGGAAGCTAAACCCAAAAAGAAAAAACCATTCAAGAAAAAATAATAATTGTTTGATTTCTAGACCGTTTCAAAAGTCATTAATCGAGGCTTTTAAAAAATTTAAACCGGAGTTAACCCTTGTTAATGAGGATGTTAAATTTTTGGAGTAACGATGAGAAATGGGTTTTGCAACGGTCTTATTTTTATTTTTATATATTTGTAATTATGAAT
>JBILQY010000244.1:0-4515 GCA_044372955.1 Crocinitomicaceae bacterium
TGAATGGTAGTGTAAACAAAGTTATTTTAATCGGAAATCTTGGTAAAGACCCAGAAATTCGTAGGTTGGAGAACGGCGCAGTTATTGCTACTTTTTCACTTGCGACATCTGAAGTTTTTACAGATAAATCAACTGGAGAGAAGAAAGAAATCACCGATTGGCACGACATCGTTTTATGGAGAGGTTTGGCTGAAGTTGCAGAAAAATACATTCGTAAAGGAGCAAAAATATATGTTGAAGGCAAATTGAAAAAACGCTCTTGGCAAGATAAAGAAGGAAATACGCGTTACAGTACAGAAGTTGTTGGCGATGATTTGACGATTCTTTCACGCCCTGATGTTGATAGAAATCACACACCTTATTCAAGCGAAGGAAAACCAAATCCTCCTTCATCCATTCAAGATTTATCCCCAAGTGCGGACGATGACAATCCTTTTTAAGAAATGATCAAAACAGAACCTCCCAGTCAACCCTTAAATTATGTTATTGAAGCTGGTTTTAGCGAATCAACTTTTATTTATTTAGCAATCATTGCTTTTTTATTGTTGATTTCAGCGCTAATGTCAGGTTCAGAATCAGCGTTTTTTTCCTTAAAACCTGCTGATAATGACGATTTAAAGAAAACAAACGATAAACAATCGAAACTCATTCAAAACTTACTTGCTCGTCCAAAAGAACTATTAGCAACGATTTTGATTACCAATAACTTTGTGAATGTTGGGGTAGTTATTTTATCAACTTTTGTTTTAGATGATATTTTTCCAGCAAAACCAGGTACTGAATTGCAACGATTTTTGATTGAGGTAGTTGGAATTACTTTTTTGATTTTATTGACGGGAGAAGTTTTGCCAAAAGTTTATGCTTCAAAAAATGCTTTGTCAGTAGTGAGATTTATGGCAAATCCTTTAACACTTTTAGGTAAAATGCCACCTGTTTCTTGGATTAAATTTGGATTAGTTCACGGTTCATTTTTTATTCAAAAGCTATCAAACGGAGGAGCAAAAGTTAATACAGACGAATTGGAACAAGCATTAGCCTTAACAAGGGAAGATTCAACTTCTGAAGAAGATCATAAAATTTTGGAAGGAATTGTGAAATTTGGAAAAACGGAAGCTTGTCAAATAATGACGCCTCGAATAGAGGTAGATGCAATTGATAATACGTTGAATTTCAAGGAAGTTTTAGAGTTTATTTTAGAATCAGGTTATTCTCGAATTCCAATTTTTGAAGGTTCACAAGACAATGTAATTGGTATTTTGTACATTAAAGATTTGTTGCAAAGTTTAAATCAAGATGAAAATTTTGATTGGCGCAAAGAAATTAGAAAGCCGTATTTTATTCCAGAAAACAAAAGAATTAATGACTTACTTCAAGATTTTCGTAGCATGAAAATGCACATGGCAATCGTTGTTGATGAATATGGTGGAGCAAGTGGAATTGTTACTTTAGAAGATATTTTGGAAGAAATTGTTGGAGATATAACCGATGAATTCGATGACAATGAGGTTGTTTATTCTAAAATTGATGAAACAACTTATTTATTTGAAGGTCGAACCTCTTTAAATGATTTCTATAAAATTATTGAATGTAACGAAGAATTGTTTGAATCATTAAAAGGTGAAGCCGAAACAATTGGAGGTTTAATCATCGAGCAATCTGGAAGAATTTTAAGAAATAACGAATTCATTACAATTGAGAATTACAAGTTAATCGTAGAATCTTCTGACAAGAAAAGAATAAAAACAGTAAAAATTAAGATTTTAAATCATGAATAAACTAATCTATTCACTTTTGATAATTTTTCTGTTTGTGGCTTGTGAAGACGAAAACCCAGTTCCAAAGCCACCAACATATTTAAAACTAGATTTGCCAGAACATACCTATCGACAAGTTCAATCAGATTGCCCTTATTCTTTGAAGTTAGCTAATAGTTATAATTACCGAACTGCTCAAAAACAAGGTTCAACCTATTGTACACAAGAAATAGATTTAGGTCCAGTAAACGGTTCTTTATTTATGTATTACTTAAATTTCCCGAACAATGATTCTTTAGCTGAAATCATCAATTTTGCAAACGACAAGGTTGATGAGCATAAAATTAAAGCAGATAAAATAGACTTTGAACAAATAATCGATAAGCAAAACAAAGTGTATGGAACATTCTTTGAATTAAAAGGAAATGTTGCAACGAACTTCCAATTTTATTTGACTGATTCAACCAATAACTTTGTTCGTGGCGAGGTTTTGTTAAACTGTAAACCCAATTATGATTCTTTGCGTCCTGTACTAGAATACTTGAAAGTTGATTTATTAGAACTTGTTCATAATTTCAAATGGAACAAAAAGTAAAACTTAATAAAGTTATTATTGCACTTGGAACCAATTTGGGAGATAAAGAATTGAATCTTAAAAATGCAATTCATCTAATCAAATCCAAAGTAGGGGATGTTTCAAAGGTATCTTCCATTTTCAAAAATTCAGCAGTTGGTTTTGAATCGGAAAATGAATTTTTTAATGCTTGTTTGATTTGTGAAACGGAATTGAATCCTGAACAAGTTTTAACAGAGTTACAAGAAATTGAAAAAATACTTGGAAGAATAAAAACAAAGGAATCATATGAAGATAGGATAATAGATTTAGACATTATTTTCTACGAAGATTTGATAATGAAATCTAAAAATCTTGAAATTCCACATCCAAATTATCCCGAACGCAACTTTGTTTTAGTTCCCATGTTAGAACTTTCAGACATAAAAGACCCGAAAACATTGCTAAATATCAGTCAATTAATAAGATAATTTAACTTTATTTAATTTATAAAGAATAAATATTAGGTTTTTGATGCTATTTGTATGTAAATTTGCCACGATTTTAAAAACACGATAAATGAACATGAACAAAATTCTATTAATGTCACTTGCAGCAGGAACGACTGCGCTTATGTCCTCTTGTGATTTAGTGAAAGATTTTACTTACAATGTAAATCCTAATCCGCTAGAGATGCATGGTGATAATGTAAAATTCTCTGTTGTTGTTAACGTTCCTGAAAAAGGACTTAATAAAAAAGTGAAAGCTGAAATCACTCCAAAATTAGGAAATACTGCTATAGGTACTTGGGTACTTCAAGGTGAAAAAATTACTGGTAACGGTCAAACAATTACTTTCAAACCAGGTGGTTCTGCAACGTTTGATTTAGAAGTCCCTTATCGTCCAGATATGGAAGCGGCTGATTTAAAAGTTACAGGTAAAGTATTTAAAGGAACAAAAGAAAAAGAAGATATTCCTGAAACTAAAATTGCTGATGGAACAATCATTACCCCATTGATGGTAAGAAAAGATTTCAAAGTTATTTTTGAAAAGGACGCTATCATTAGAGAAACTGCAAAAAGTACAAATGCAACAATCAATTTTGACAAAGCGAAATCTGATGTGAAAGTAACAGAAATGAAAGATAAAGATATCGCTGATTTATTAGTTTGGTTAAAAGCATCTGAATCAAATCCTAAAATTCAAATTACTTCAATTGATATCAAAGGATTTGCTTCTCCTGACGGTGTTGAAGACAAAAATGCAAACTTGTCTAACGAAAGAACTAGAGCTGCTCGAAAAGCAATTGTTGATTTGATGAAAAAATCAAATATGTTGAATTGGGCTGATACCACTAAATATTCTGTTGAAGGTAAAGGAGAAGATTTTGAAGGTTTCAAAGATCAATTGGCTGTTACAACAACAATCAATGAAGCAGACAAAAACCTTTTCATCCGTATTTTGGAAATGACAAAAGATCCAATTCAGCGAGAAAAAGATATGGTTAACTTAGGTAAATCATATACTGAATTAGAAAAAGATGTTTTCCCTAAAATTCGTAGAGCGGTAATTACAATTAATTACAAAGAATTAGGTTTAACAGATGATGAAATTATGGCTGCTGCTAAAAACAATCCATCTTCATTAGGAATTGAAGAATTGTTATTTGCTGGTGCAAGAGTAACGGACTTGAATGAGAAGGCTGCTATTTACCAAGCTGCTGCTCAAAATCATTCTTCAGATTACAGAGGTCATAATAATTTAGGAGCTGTTCAATTCTTACAAAATAAAGTTGCTGATGCTAAATCAAGTTTAGAAAAAGCGAATAGTTTAAAAGACAATTCAACTTCTAAAAATAATTTGGCTGGTGTTGCAATCTCAGAAGGAGATAGAGCAAATGCTAGAAAATTATTAAACCAATCAAAAGGTAATAGCTTAGATGCTGGAAATACAGTTTTTGGATATAATAGTGCTGCATTAGACATTTTAGATGGCAACTATGCAAGTGCTGAAAGTAACATTAAAGAAAATGGTTTCAACAAAGCTTTAGCTTATGTTCTTCAAAATAAATTAGATGAAGCAAAAGCAGCATTAGCAAATGAAAATGCTAGTGCAGATGTTGATTATTTGAAAGCAATCATCGCTTCAAGAGGTGGTGAAGGTTCAGATGCAGTTGTAAACAATCTTAAAAATGCATTTGCAAAAGAC
>JBILQY010000110.1:0-7832 GCA_044372955.1 Crocinitomicaceae bacterium
CACGTGCTGATAATCCCATAATTTTGGAGGCTTCTGCTGCTTCTTCATAGCGCGTTTCAACAGTGCCTCTTGTTCCTAATTCGCCTTCCGTTAAATCTATAATCCCAACTTTTTTTCCTTCCGCAACATAGCGCATAAGTGTTCCCGAAGCTGATAGTTCAACGTCGTCAGGATGTGCTGCAATGGCAAGGATGTCGAGTTTCATAATAATTGCGAATTAAATAGTTGCAAATTGCAAACGAAATATCTTAAAATAAATTGCGAGTTGGAATTTCGTTCGCAACTCGCAATTATAAGTTATTTAGTTCGCTAAAGCGTAGCTTTCCACACTCGGGCAAGAACATATCAAGTTTCTATCGCCAAAAGCATTGTCAACACGACGAACAGGAACCCAGTATTTAAATTCTTTCAAGTAAGGTAAAGGATAAACAGCTTCTTGTGGTGAATATGGATAATTCCAATCTTTATTGATGATACAATCCGCTGTGTGTGGTGCATTTTTCAATAAGTTGTTTGATTTATCTGCGTGACCATTTTCAATCTCACGAATTTCTTCACGAATTTTAATCATCGCTTCGATAAAACGATCCAATTCTTCTTTGTCCTCAGATTCTGTAGGTTCAATCATTAATGTTCCTGCAACAGGGAAAGAAACCGTTGGTGCGTGGAAATTAAAGTCAATTAAGCGTTTCGCCATGTCTGCAACTTCAACTTCAGAAGTGCGTTTGAAATCGCGACAATCCAAAATCATTTCGTGAGCAACTGTACCATTTTTTCCTGTGTACAAAATATCGTAATGACCTTTCAAAGAAGCAGCGATATAATTGGCATTTAAAATAGCAATTTCAGTTGATTCACGTAAACCAACAGCGCCTAACATTTTGATATATCCATAAGAAATCAACAAAATCAAAGCACTTCCGTAAGGTGCAGCAGAAACAGCATGAATCGCATTTGTTCCTCCAGCTTTAACAAGTGGGCTTCCTGGTAAGAACGGCGCTAAATGTGCTCCAACTCCAATTGGACCCATTCCTGGACCACCACCACCGTGAGGAATTGCAAACGTTTTATGTAAATTCAAGTGACAAACATCAGCTCCAATATTTCCTGGATTAGTTAAGCCAACTTGTGCGTTCATATTTGCTCCATCCATGTACACTTGACCTCCATTTTCGTGGATGATTGTTGTGATTTCGCGAATTTCTTCTTCAAAAACACCGTGCGTAGATGGATAGGTAACCATTAAACCAGCCAATGAATCTTTTAATTCAATAGCTACTCTTTTTAATTCTTCTACGTCTATATTTCCGTTTTCGTCACAACCTGTAACAACTACTTCAAAACCAGCCATAACAGCGGAAGCAGGATTTGTTCCATGTGCAGACGAAGGAATAATCATTTTCTTTCTATGGAAATCGCCACGAGATTCATGATATGCTTTAATCACCATCAAACCAGCGTATTCTCCTTGCGCTCCTGAATTTGGTTGCAATGAAACCGCAGCAAATCCTGTACATTCACACAAATCTTTTTCTAGTTGACGGAACATTTCGTGGTAACCTGCAGCTTGCGAAAGCGGTGCAAATGGATGCATGTTTGCAAATTGTGGATTCGTAATCGGAATCAATTCACTTGCGGCATTCAATTTCATCGTACAAGAACCCAAAGGAATCATACTGTGAACCAATGACAAATCTTTATTCTCCAAACGTTTCAAGTAACGCATCATTCTTGATTCTGAATGATAGCTGTTAAATACCTTGTGAGAAAAAACAGCGTCTGTTCTTAAAACTTCATCTGTTAAAGCAACACCTGAAAGCTCAAAAACAGTTTCATTTCCAAAAACAGCTAAAATTGCATTTATGTCAGCTAATGTATGTGGTTCACCGAAGCTAATCGTTAATTCTGAATCGTTCAAATAGTTGAAGTTCATTCCAGCTGCTTCTGCTTTTGAACGAATTGTAGCACAATCAACACCTTTCAACCAAATAGTATCAAAGTAAGAGTTATTACCTAATGAAACACCTAATTTATTCAAACCAGCTGCCGTTGTTGCCGCTAATTTGTGTGCATGGGTTGCGATCGCTTTCATTCCATTTGGACCGTGGTAAACAGCATACATACTTGCCATAACAGCCAAAAGAGCTTGAGCTGTACAAATATTTGAAGTTGCTTTATCGCGTTTGATGTGTTGCTCGCGTGTTTGCAAAGCCATACGCAACGCCATATTATCATCAGCGTCTTTTGAAACACCAATAATTCTTCCAGGTAAATTACGTTTGTAATCTTCTTTTACAGCGAAAAATGCTGCGTGAGGACCACCGTAACCCATTGGTACACCGAAACGTTGAGACGAACCCAACACTGCATCTGCTCCCAAAGAACCTGGAGATTTTAATACTACTAAAGAAAGAATGTCAGCAGCCACAGCCACTTGAATTCCGAAGTTTTTCATTTTTGAGATAAACGAAGCGATGTCAGTAATTGCTCCTTTTGCATCTGGATATTGCACTAATGCACCGAAGAATTGAGCATCTGCTTCGAATGTTGCAGGGTCAGCGATTACCAATTCAATTCCTAAATTCAAAGCTCGACCCGTTACTACATCAATCGTTTGTGGAAATGCTGTCGAAGCTATAAAGAATTTATTTTTTCCTTCTTTTATTTCTGCTCTTGAACGTGAATTGTAGAACATGATCATTGCCTCGGCAGCAGCAGTCGCTTCGTCTAATAAAGATGCGTTTGCGATTTCCATTCCTGTTAATTCCAAAACCATTGTTTGGAAATTCAACAATGCTTCTAAACGTCCTTGTGAAATTTCAGCTTGATAAGGCGTGTAAGCCGTGTACCATCCTGGATTTTCCAATACATTTCTCAAAATCACAGAAGGAACGATTGTTTCGTTGTAACCCATTCCGATGAACGATTTATTCACCTGATTTTTCTTTCCTAACTCATTGATATGTTGCAAATATTCTTGCTCTGTCATTGCGTCTGCGATGTTCAATTCACCGTTTAAACGAATGTGAGCTGGTATCGTTTTGTCAACTAATTCTGCGGTTGAGTTCACTCCAATTTTTTGCAACATCGCTTGCTTTTCAGCTTCGCTTGGACCGATGTGTCTTCTAGAAAAAGGATTCATAAAATGAGGTTTTAATGCGGGGTCAAATATACGATTTCAAAGTGAAATGTAAATCAAACAACAATTGAAATAAGAAAGAGTTTTAAACTGTTTTTAAACCGTCTCAAAAACCTCAATTTCCACCCTCAAACAAACAATCCGCCTTAAGATTCTGTGTTAAAATCGCTGTGCTGTATTCATTTACTTTCACGCCCCAAGTTGTTAGCATGACGGTATGCAGTGCTTTTTTGGTTTTGGTTCCTGCTCTGAATTCATTTTCCTTTTTGCGAAGTTGTTGCAAGTAGTTTTCATCGATTGTAAATTCATCGTTCCAAAACTTCACTTCACAAAGGTTTATTACGTTGTCATCGCGGTCAATAACTAAGTCAACTTGTGCATTTTCATTGTGCCAAGCGTAATTTTCAGATTTTATTTGTTCGCATTTCAACGCTTTTTTTATCGCTTGACTGTGTTTCAGACAAATCGTTTCAAACGCATAACCACTCCAAGTTGTGTAAGCCGGTTTTTGATAGATTTCAGTCCATTTTGAACCTTTGTACTTGACCATAAACTGCAAATAGAAGGAGCAGAATTCATCATAAATTTTATACAAATTTGTTTTTCGCTTGGCAGCATAAGCCCGATATTTCAAAATAAAACCCGAATGAATTAAATCGTCGAGCGCATCTGAAAATCGTCCGCCAGAAGAAACTTGAAGTTGCTTTAAAATGTCTTCGCGTCTCATTCCTTGTTTTTGGTTTTTGGAGAGCGCAATCATAATTTGATGGTGGTAGGAATTTTCTTCGAAAAGCGATTTGAAGACTTCGTTAAATTCATTTTCTAAATAGGCACCTTCTTCAAAACACAAACGATCAATCGCCAAAACAGAAGACTCTCCTCTTTTTATGTTTTCTAAGTATTCTGCAACGCCACCAAAAGTCATGTAGATTTTCAGTAATTCCATACGTTCCAACGAAATTTTCTTGTATTGAAAAAATTCAGCCGTTTCCTGTAAATTAAATGGTTTCAGCTTTATCGTTTGCGTAATACGCTTATTCAAACCCTTTTTATTGAACACGATTTTTTTGACCATATAGGAAGCTGCCGAACCACAAATCACTACAATCAAATCGTTTCTTGTGGTACAGTAATCATTCCAGAAATTTTCGAAAGCTGCAAGAAAACCAGAACGTTGGGAGTCCAACCAAGGAAATTCATCAATAAAAATAACCTTCTTTTTAGCCGAGGATTTTTGTTGTTGCAGGAATTTCTTTAGATAAACGAAAGCTTCGAGCCAATCTTCTGGAAGTCGTTCTAATTCAACTGACTTGCTTACTTCTCTTAACTTGAGGGTAAAGTTTTTTAGTTGTTGGGTTTTGTTTCCATCACTTAATCCAGTGAAACTAAAAATGATGTTTTTGGTAAAATGTTCGCGGATGAGGTACGTTTTCCCAATCCGTCTACGTCCATAAACAGCAATAAGTTCTGAACGATGACTATTTAGTGCATCATCGAGTTTTTCTTTTTCTCTATATCTACCAACGACAAATCGAGACATTTTAATTTATTTTTCTTTTGAGTTTGTGCCAAAATTAATAAAAATTTAGTTTTTGGCACAATCTGAAACGAATAAAATTAATTGAGTTTGTGCCAAAATGTAGTAATTATATATTTTTTGGCACAAACTCAATGTTTAAAAATAGAAACTAAAATACTGTTATTGTGTAATTTGAACAAAAAAAAATCGAGCGATTAATTGATAAATTAAATTATTGTTGCTTCAATAAAATTATTGTTCTAAAAAAGGATTTGTACGTTTAATAAATCTCGCCAAAAGAACCTAACTAAAATTCTATTTTTCTCACTTATAAAGTTCTAATTTTGCGCCATGTCTGAAAAAGAGAACTTCATTATCGCTTTGGCGGAATCAATTCATCAAAATGGAATTCCTGCACATCGATTGGAAAACACGATGCAAATAGTTTGTGAATCAATTGGAATCGTTGCGGATTTTTCAGCAACACCAGAATTGCTTTTAATTTCATTTTCAACGGAAGGAAGTTCTAAAACACATATGAAAAAGTGCAAAGGATCTGATTTGAATTTTGAGAAAATGACCCTACTCGATCAATTGATTGAAAAAGTAATGAAAGGTCAATTATCTATTGAAGCAGCAAAAGAGGAATTGGAACGTATCAACACCTTACCTCAACGTTACGGTGTTTTAGTAAATATCTTATCTATCGGCGTTTCAACTTCCAGTGCAGCTTGTTTGTTCGGTGGAGGCTGGACAGAGATTTTAATTTCAGGCATAATAGGATTGATGATTGGACTGATGATGGAATTACTAGCTTTTTTACCAAACTTATCGCGTTTAGCTGTGCTTTTTGCTGCTACTTTCGCCATCTTTTTTGCAAAATGGTCGGTGATTTGGGCTGGTAATTATTCGATAGAAATAGCAACAATTACTGGTTTGATATTACTAATTCCCGGTTTTACTTTATCACTTTCAGTAACTGAATTGGCAAATGGTCACGCCCAATCAGGAACCGTTCGATTCTCAAATGCGCTCGTAACATTTGTTATGATTGCTGTTGGAATTGGCTTGGGAAATCAGTTGGCGGCACAATTTGAATTATCACCTTCACCCATTCATTTCGTTGAAATTCCAAAATGGATGAGTTACATTGCTATAGTATTGGTTCCAGCTGGATTTGTTGTTTTATTCAAAGCACAAATAAAACACTATCATTGGATGCTTTTGTCTTGTGTTACATCTTACTATAGTGTCTCTTATTTTAGTTCATTCAACATTGGCGAATTGTCTGTGTTTTTTGCAGCATTTACTTTAGGGATTGTTTCAAACACTTTGTCTAGAGTCATAAAACAACCTGTAACCTTGATGTTAGTGCCGGGAATAATCCTTTTAGTACCTGGATCAATTGGATTTAAAAGTATTACTGCTTTAGTAAACGAACAAACATTAAATGGAATCGAAAGTGCCTTTACAACCTTATTATCAGCCGCTTCGTTAACAGCTGGTTTACTTTTTTCAAATATGATTGTTCGGTTGAATAGAGGATTTTAGAAGTTTTTATTCTTTTTTTAAAAAATCTGATTTCAGAAAGAAAAAAATATTTATCTTTGTCGCCCAATCAGATTTGGTCTTTTCAAAAGAGAAAAGTAAGATTGAAATAAAAGCTGAGAGTTCGTCCGATATTCGGAAGTGAGCTCGATTCAAGCGAGAGTAGCTCAGTTGGTAGAGCACGACCTTGCCAAGGTCGGGGTCGCGGGTTCGAATCCCGTCTCTCGCTCGTCTATGCTCGAGTGGTGGAATGGTAGACACGCCGGACTTAAAATCCTGTGCTCTTTTTGGGCGTGCGGGTTCAAGTCCCGCCTCGAGTACATTAAAACCCTGATTAATTTCGGGGTTTTTTGTTTTACATTAACGTATAAACGATATACGGATTGGCTTCCACCTTCCGTACAAAGGAATTTCTCGAATGCTTCGGTGTTCGAGATTTTTCATTTTAGGAAGTTTTTAAAGGGAATTTTCTTCAAATTTTATTGCTGCTTTACAATTTGAATTAACTACAAGAACAAAAAGTCTTAAGAAGTAAAACAAAAAGCCTTTAGAAAAAACCCTTGCTCATCGTTACTCCAAAAAATTAACTTATCCCAAGGCAACATCTAGAATCATCATTACCACGAATCCAGCTATAAATCCTAAAACTGCAACATCTGTATATTTATCGCGTTGGGTTTCAGGAATTACCTCTTCCACGACTACAAAAATCATTGCGCCAGCAGCAAAAGCAAGAGCAAATGGTAAAAGTTGTTCCATATAAATTACTGCAGCAGCACCAATTACACCTGCAATAGGTTCTACAATTGCAGAAAGCTGACCATACCAAAAACTTTTAAATCGGCTTGCCCCTGCCCTTCTCAATGGCATAGCTACAGCAAAACCTTCTGGAAAATTTTGGATTCCAATTCCAATAGCTAATGTTATCGCACCAGCTATAGTTGCTCCTTCCATTCCATTAGCTGCAGCACCAAACAAAACACCAACAGCTAAACCTTCAGGAATATTGTGAAGTGTAATTGCAAGTACTAATAGCGTAGTTTTATGTAATTGTGTTTTTACTCCTTCCGTTTCATTTTCACTAAAATTTATGTGTAAATGAGGCATGCTTTTATCTAAGAAGAAAAGAAAAAGTGCTCCAGAAAGAAAACCAACAGCAGCTGGCATCCAAGGCATAGATGGGTAAAAACGTTCAGACAACTCAATGGACGGCATTAACAAGGACCAGAAGCTTGCTGCTACCATAACACCTCCAGTGAAACCAAGCATTCCATCGAGAACACCACGGTGAATCGTCTTAAAAAAAAACACCAAAGATGCGCCAGAGGCAGTTACTAACCAAGTAAATGTCGTTGCAATAAAAGCTGCAAAAACGGGGTCTAATCCTTCAAAAAAATGTATTAAAGTTTTCATTTTGAGTTATGAATGTGCGAAGTTACATTAATATCAAATTTGAAAAACAGGACAACAAAAAAATCCCAACCTTTCAGCTGGGATTTAATTTTCTGTAACTAATCAGTAACTTCCAACTCAGCAACCACGAACAATGCATTAAGCACGTTTTGTCCGTTTTTTATTGCTGTGTCTGTAATAGAACGTAGGATAGCAAAGTTCATTGCTCCTTCG
>JBILQY010000111.1:0-7824 GCA_044372955.1 Crocinitomicaceae bacterium
CAACAACTGTTGAAAAACACATCAATTTCAGAGAAACCCACCAGCAAAACAAACGAAAATTGTTAATAACATCTGATTTTCGGTAATAAGACTAATTTGTGGATTAATCTTGGTACTGATTAGTTACCTATTTTTTAGTGTTTTAACATTCTGTCAATTAACAAACTTAATATCAAATACATATATAAAAAAACAACTACCAACTCATGTTTTACTCAAAAAAGTTTTTGCCAATAACTTCAAGGAGGTTGATACTTTTAAATTTCAGCCAAAAAATTAAGATGAGATTTCTTATTGCGTTAGAAAGGCTAAATTTCTCAAATATACTTTCGATGAGAGTGATGTTTCCATCAAGTGAAGTGAGTTATGTTTTAAGGGATTAGAATGTTGATTTGTTCAATGCGATTTTTGGTGGAATTGGTTTGCTAGTGATTATAAAAGTAGACACACTAAAATTAACGCCATGAGTTCCTTTTCGTAGAAGTTTCAAAAAAAAACACTTCCTAAACACAAGCTAACTATTTCTCTTAAAAAGCATTTAGTTCTTGAAAATTTGTTTTAGTCCGTTGCAGTCTCAAGCTTTTTTAGCAAAAAGTTTAGTTTTTGTGGAATCCTATATGAATCGATAGTTCTCTTTTTTCAACTGCGAAATTATTTCAAGAAATCCTATATATTTGCTATATGGCAAATCTAGCGGAAGAAACAAGTTTTTTACTATTTATCGCAAAAGAATTAGGAGAATCAATTTCAGAAATTAATTTTGAAACAATTTTTAGAAATCTAAATTCTTGGAGCTCCATAAATGCCTTGTATTTAATAACTAGAATTAGTGAAGAGGAGCGTATTTTTATTAGTTCAGATGAATTAGCAAAATGCACTACCTTTCAAGATATTCATAAGTTGATTTCAATAAAAATAGCAGAAAATCAATAATTTAAAAGATTAAATTAAATGGCAATCAATGAATTAAAAAATTGTTCGATTAAAGGTATTGTCAATGTTTTGGCACCGAATGATGAAAATAATTCTGAAATTGTTGATTTCGATGCTGATTCCTTTCAAAATAGAACAGGAATTTCTGGGAGAAAAATAGATAAATCACTTAAAAACCCAATTAAAAACTATTTTCATCAAGGTATAGATAAATTATTGGAAGAATTATCATGGGATACAAATGAAATTGAATTATTGATTTGTATCACTCAAACACCTGATATTCTTTTTCCAGCAATTGCCACGCGGTTACATGGTGAGTTTAAATTATCCCCACATGCACTTTGCTTTGATATAAACCTTGGTTGTTCAGGTTATGTTTATGGTTTACAAGTTGTAATGTCAATTCTAAATGGGTTCTCAACTGAGAATTCAAAAGCGATTTTGTGTGTTGGTGATATTTCTTCACGCGTCATTTCTAAAACAGATACGAGCTTACGTCCCTTGTTTTCAGATGGAGTTAGCGTTACTGCTATTGAGAAAAATACACGAATGTTGACATCTTCTTTTTTTAATTTGGAAACGTTTGGGAGTGGGAGTGAAGCAATAAAAAGTATAGATGAAAATCAATCACAAATCATGAAAATGAATGGAATTGATGTATTTAATTATTCTTTTCAGTATGTTCCATTGAATATACGGAATTTATGGAAAACCAATCAAAAACAAGCTATTGATGTAGATTTTGCTGTTTTCCACCAAGCAAATAAAATGATTAATGAAGCAATACGAAAAGCACTTGGTTTAACTGAGGTTCAAACGCTTTACAGTATTGAAAAATATGGAAACACTGCTATTGCAAGTATTCCAATAACACTCGTTGAGCACAATGAAAAATTAAAAAATCAAAACAGTCAACTTTTGTTGTGTGGTTTTGGTGTTGGTTTTTCAATTGCATCTTGCATTTTGGTGATAGAAAAGTCAATTGTTCTGGCTACATTTGTTTATAATGAAAATTGATGTAGTTATTCCAACATACAATTCTGAAGCTTCTGTTGAACGACTTGTTCAACAGTTAGTTAATTGGAATGCAACGACTAGTTTTAATCCACATTTTATTTTCGTCGATGATGCAAGTAGTGATGAAACGTTAAAGAAATTAAAACAAGTGCTTTCAAAATTCACATTGTCTTTTCAAATTATAACGCTACTTAAAAATCAAGGTCAACATACAGCTGTAGCAATTGGATTAGGAGTTGTTACTGCGCCAATTGTGGTTACAATGGACGATGATTTACAACATAACCCTTTCGAAATCGAAAAATTACATTCAGCATTAGTAGCTGGAAATTACGACTTAGTTTATGCCAATTACGAAGATAAAAAACATCATTTTCTCCGCAATTTAGGTACGAAAACGCTACAACTTTTCTTAAAATGGACCGATCGTGATTATTCAATGGTAACTTCCTTTCGAATCATGAAAAGAGAAATTGCATTAATATTTAAGGGTCGTAAAGGGAAGGTGTATTTTATCGAAGAGTTTTTACTGAATGCTGCTTCAAGTTGTGGTACAGTAAAAGTTGAGCACCATGAACGAGTTCTTGGAAAATCAAATTATTCAGGTTTTCGATTGGTAAAAATGGCTTTTTTAATTTTATTAATCCATTCATCATTTCCTTTGAAGTTAATTAGTAGAATTGGCGTTTTTTTATCACTGGTTTTCTTTGGTGTTGGAATTTATTTTATTCGTCAAAAATTATTGTTTAATGTCGAATTAGGTTATACGTCCATAATAGTTTCAATATTTTTCACCACGGGATTATTACTTTTTTCATTAGGAATTATTGGTGAGTATATTCGAAAAATTTGGCTGTTCAATCAAGGAATGGATGAGGTTGTTTTGAAAAATGAAGAGAATGAAAATTAGTCAAGGTGTTCATTTTGAAAAGCTTAGCAAGGACACTCTTGAGTTGTTAAGAAACTGGCGAAACCAAGATTTTGTGCTTGAACAAATGGAATTTCAATCTGTTATTTCTAAAGAAAACCAAGAAAGTTGGTTTGCAGGAATTGAAAATTCTTCAACTCATGAGTATTACATTTTTGGAACTCAATCAGAACAGATTGGACTAGTACATTTGGCAAACATTGATACCTTAAAAAAGTCGGCTGATGTCGGTTTATTTATTGGAAATCAAAACTTTATCGGAACTGGAATAGCCTTTTATGCTTCTGCCTTTATTTTAAACAGAGCATTTGAAGAGTTAAATCTTGATGTGTTATTAGCTAAAGTGAAAAAGTCAAATCTCGTTGCATTAAAATACAATGAAACGCTTGGGTTTGAATTTATAGAAAATCATTCGGATTCGTTTGTGAAATATACTTTAACACATTCAAACTTTGTAACGAAGACCTCTAAGTTATTAAAGAAATTATTATAATTATTTTAACGTTGAAGCAATCTCCAACGAACTTCATTTAAATAATATTTCACTTTCTCCAAAAAACTTTTTTGTTCTAATTCTATATAAGTTCGTGTGAATAGACTTGGATTTAAAAGCCATTTAAAGGCTCTTTTTGGGAATGGTAACTGGGAGTAGGGGAATTTATTGAGTTTGTATTTGGATTTTAATAATGGATTTATTTTCTTAAAAAATACCGTTCGATTATGCCAATAATAGTCTTTTTGAATTTTTGGCATCACTTCTAATCCCAAATGAAATGTTAGATGAACATCTGGTAAAAAAATTGGATTCTTCGCAAATGAAAATAAATTGTGAACAAAACTTACTTCTAAGAATGGAACTCCAATACAAATTTCATCAAATATAAAATCAGTTAAAAGTTCTTTTTTGAAAACAAAACAATCAAAACCTGGATGTGATTTTCCAAATTCAGCATATAATATGGGAAGTTCTTCCACTTTAGTAAACGTTTTTGAAATCCGTCTTCTATTTACAATTATTGCGTCGTTTCCTTGCTCAATATAGAATTGGATAAAGTCATAAAAATTGGGTTGCAAAGCAATGTCCATATTGGTGTAAACGACGTAATCAACAATTTCAATTTCATCAATTTTGGCTAAAATATCTTTAATTAGAGGTAATTTTTTTTCAATTAATTTAGGATTGCAATCATTTACTGATCTTGTAAGGTTTGATAATTTTGTAATATGAGATGGGATTATTTCAATATCTTCTTCATATTGAGTACTAACGACATTTATTAATTCTGGGTTTTTTGAAAACGCAACAGCTTTTTTTATGCTTTCGAATGTAATTGGCTGAGCGAAAAATAAATCTGAATTTTCGTTTACTTTTACCGGATTGATAATATGTACTATTTTTTGAGGCAATTTTGCTTTTTTTTGTAATTTGTAAAACTACAACTTTTAGAAAATATTTATGGAAGAGAAAGAAAAACAAGTTGAGCAGATTACAGTTTATTCAAACGAACCTGACAGCTTTTTGGTATTTCTTAAAAAAATAGTGCGTTTTAGATCTTTAATTTGGGTGTTTGCCATTCGAGATTTGAAAGTGAAATACGCTCAAACTATTATTGGTGTGGGTTGGACAATCATTCAACCGCTCACAGCCTTGACTATTTTTACCTTTTTCTTTGGATATGTGCTGAATTTGAAATCTGGAAATTTACCTTTTGTTTTGTATATTTTAAGTGGATTATTAGGTTGGAATTTCTTTTCTTACATAGTTTCTGCAGGTTCAAATAGCGTGCAAGAATCTTCACATATTATTAAGAAAATCTATTTTCCAAAAAGTGTTTTACCATTTTCAAAAGTCTTGGTTGCTTTAGTCGAATTGTTACTGACTTTGACCTTATTAATTCCTTTAATGTTCTATTTTGGTCAAGGCATTTCTTGGCGAATTATTTTCTTGCCTTTAGTGTTAATTTTCAATGCTTTATGCGGTTTGACTTTGGTTTTTTGGGTGGCGTCTTTCGCTTATAAAAAACGTGATTTGTTTCATCTTTTACCTTTCATCGTGTATTTTGGGATTTGGTTTACCCCAGTTTTTTTTACAGGAACATTTTTACCTCCAAAGATTCAATTTTTGATGGATTTCAACCCGATGGCAAATGTGGTTAATTTGTGGCGCTGGATGTTGTTTGGAGTAGGAAGTTTTCAATTGATTTGGTTACTGAATTTTGGTATAGTTCTTATTTTGTGTTTGTTTGGTATGTATTATTATAACCGAAAAGAAAGTGCATTTAGCGATTTTGCTTGATACTATAACTAGATTAAAATGTAAGTAATCAATAAAATGCAGCTGCTGAAGACATTATGAAAATTCATTAAATTTGTTGAAACAACTATGAAATGGCACCAATTGCCGACATAACAACGATAAGTTCAATTTTTACGCAGCGATTGGTGTACAAGAATATTAGATTGTCAACCCTCATTCGCAAAATTTAGAGATATTTAAATCGATAAATAACACGTTAGAATCCGTTGGTGTTTTCAGTATTAATGAAGGCTTAACTGAAGTTTCTTCTGTTTTTTTTCCGATTTAACAGTGAATTTATCTGAAATATTTAAAGATTAGTTCACTCTTTTCCCTAATGAAATCGTGACAGCTCTTTTTTCATTACTTTTATTGGTTATAAATGAAATCACTTCTATAAATTGGATTCTAGTGTTGCTATAAAAGTTGAAAATCTTTCCAAGGTTTTTTCATTTCGTCATTCCGTAAAAGATGACTTAGGAAATGAAACAGACGAACTTTGGGCATTGAAAGATATTAGTTTTGAAATTAAAAAAGGTGAATCTGTTGGGATTATTGGTCCAAATGGAAGTGGAAAAAGCACCTTACTTAAAATTTTAGCCGGAGTTACTAAACCTACTTCTGGAAAGGTTTCAATTAAAGGACGAGTTGCGAGTATTTTAGACATTGGAGCAGGATTTCATCCTGAGTTAAGTGGACTAGAGAACATTTTTTTAAATGGTCAATTATTAGGGTTTACTAAAAAAGAAATCCAATCCCACTTCGATGAAATAGTTGCTTTTAGTGGCATCGCTAAATTCATCAATGAGCCCGTAAAGAATTATTCAAACGGTATGTATTTGCGTTTGGCATTTTCAATCATGGCTCACTTGGATTTCGATGTGTATTTGTTTGATGAGGTTATGAGTGTGGGAGATGCTGAGTTTTCTATAAAAGCAAAAGAGAAGCTCTTTCATTTAATGATTTCTAATAAAACAATTCTCTTTGTTAGTCATAATTTAACAGAATTGGAGCATAAATCAACATTTTTACAAATGGAATCAGGTCGACTTTTATTCTCTACCGATGATAGAAAAATACTTGATAATTACATTGAAAATTATTTTATAAAAACAGGTGGAGTTGTATTCACACAAAACATATCCTTAACAAATGTTGCTATCTCCTCGCAATTAAGAATAAATAAAGTAGAATTAACTCAAGAAGGAACTGAATTTTTTACAACAGATAAAGTATTTAAATTTTCAATCGAATTTGATAAATTTGAAGATGAAAATGCCATTGATTTTATTTTGCAAATTAGTGATCTGAATGGCAATAATATTCTTTCTAATACCCCTTTAGTTTCAGGGATTTCTTCAGATAAAGGAAGGGGGAATTATTTTTTTTCATGTAACTTTCCTCCGTGTTTTTTTGGTTTTCAAACCTATAAAATTGGATTGGTTTTCATACAAAACACAGAAAGTATATTTAAAGATAAAGATACTTCCTTATCAATAACAGGAGAAAATGTTTCTAAAGCAGCTTTAACGGCTTTGAAACTAGAAAGTATTCTAGTTTTTCGACCAGTTTTGAAATATAATGAGCGCGAGATAAATCTTAAAAATCTAACAATTTCTGGTGGATTGTTCCCGATATTTGAATGGAAAACAGATTTTAAAACTATTGTTTGAAAAGCATTAAAGTATGAATGATACAATAAATGAGTTAGAAATGCTTCAAATGATAGAACAATGTTTTAAGAATGAGGAGCTAAAAAGAACTTATGAAAATTATAATGAAGTATGGGAAAAAGACAAAAGGTTTCCGTATTTTAATTATTTCGGAATAAATTTTAATTCAAAGGGGATTGTTTCTGTTAAATTTTATTTCCATGTTTTTAGAGAAATTACAGAAACTGAAGCAGCCTTATTCCTTCCAACAACTGAAGACTTTGCGAAATATTACTCCTATTATCATGAGTCATTAATTCAAACTACAGAACATTCTGGCTGTGCGTTTGAATTAAAGTTTTTTCCAAATTTGAGTGATCCTATTAAAGGTTTTCACTTTCGTATGAATCCTACAACTAAAGTTTATGATTTACTTGGTTATCCTAAACTGATACCTTATTCTTTAGATGAAACTCATTTATCACCGGGGATTAATTACGAATATCATCCAGAACATAAACTTAGGAAAACATATTATTATTTGAATCAACAAAAGCATAAGATTTATTTTGCAGAAAAGTTTAATCTACCTTTCATTAAATCAGCCAAACTAATTGAATACTCTGAATCTGAATCATTTTCAAAAATAAACGCATGGTTTGGCAATGACCCCACTTATTATAATCAATCAAATACTCTCGAAAATAAAAATAAAGAGTTAATTGATTATTTATGTTCTAGATACAATTTGGAAGCGAAATTTTTTGGTTTTTATTTGAATTCTGAAACAAAAGCAGTATATCTAACACGGTTAAAATACAATTTCTCAAATAATGAAAATTTTGCAAATGAAGTGTATAATGATACAATAAGTAGATTTATTTATGAAGATTAGAGAATATTGTAAATTATTATTTAAAAAAAAGTATGAAAAAGTGGATACGGTACCAGATTTATTCTCTGATTTGTTCTCAAATGATTTCTTTAAACATTAC
>JBILQY010000405.1:0-2867 GCA_044372955.1 Crocinitomicaceae bacterium
CCAATCCTAATGATTGAGTAATTTCTTCTATAATTGCGTGTTTCTTATCTAAGGTGGATGTGCCAGTTCGGATGAAGATTTTTGTTTCAGTAATAATAGTATTTTCATCAAAACCATAAATCAAACAATAACCATTGCAATTAACATGTGCATTTGAATTATTGAGATGTCTGGCATTAAACGTATTAAAATCTCCGAAATACACAATTGAATTTGACTCTGATTTATTCTTCACGATTGTCATTTTCAGTGGGGCAATCAGTGCATTTAGTTCAGTAAGTAGAATTTTTATTGTTACTAAATCTTGGGAAGTATAATGACCGTCTACAAATATTTTCACATTCTTATCCCATTTGGTGATTTTTTGTTTTTGTGGACCACTAAGTTCATCACTACCGTAAGCAACTTCATTAAAATAATCTTGGATTTCTTGTGGAGTTTGGGTTCTACCTAAAAGGGTTAAACCAACAAAAACGGAGATAATTACTACAACTTTCATTACATATTTTTTTCAGGATCTTTCTTTTGAAAACAGCTATGCATGAATGCGTTACATCGATTAACTTTTTTGAAATATAAACTGTACCAAATTAAAACTCAAACGTTAGAGCGACAATCCCCTGATTGAAATAATAACCTCAAAAATGTAGCGTCATGAGTACCCAATTCAATTCCTATTTACCTATTATTGTAAGTCAAAAACAGAATAATGAACTTCAATTTATTCATTTTTTCAAACTAAAACGTGGGGTAAAGTTCGTGATTGAAGGTTTCAAATCGATTCCTCCAATTACTAGATACATCACCTTCATTTGTGTGGGTATATTTTCAATCCAGCTTATATTGATGGGGTTTTCAATAAACCACAGGTTGTATTTTGAACTTTATTCTATGAATAGTCCAAAGTTTTATCTTCATCAAATTTTTACTTCCTCATTTGCTCACGATGACCTGTCTCACATAGCTTTCAACTTGGTTTATTTTTGTTTACTTGGATCAATTTGTGAAAAGTTAATTGGTAAACACTACATTAGGCTGATCATTTTGACCATTTTCATTGATGTTTCGTTTTGGATGCTACTTGACCCTAAAGGAGGTGCACTAGGTCTTTCAGGGGTTATAAGTTCGATTTTAGTTCTCCTTTTACTCATGCGAAACAACCTTCCTATTTTACTTAATTTCGCTATTAAATTCTTGTGTCTTACCTTTATCATTGCTGATATAGCAAATGTTATAATGGATGTTTATAACAATAAATTTGATGATAAGACAGCAACTTCTATTCTTCATTGTGTTGGTTTCAGTGCTGGTTTTGTATTTATGTCTATTTACAGAACCTACTATCGATTTAAAGCAAGTAGATTCTATCCTTCCTTTTTAATGGGAAAATTGAAATTTATCGGTGGGAAATTAAAATCCAAAACAATTCAATTTGTTAAGCGAAGAATTGATAAAATCAGTGCAATATTCAACATTAAAAACTCGAATGGGAAAGTAAGTTCATTTTTTTACACAGTCAAAACAATGAAAATCCAAATCCTTATTTTGAGTGCTGGAATTCTGATATCTAACGCATCACACTCTCAAACGAAATTCAAATTTTCAAACAGCAGTCTTAAATTATATGAATCCTCATTAAACAAAGGGATAGATGAACTTCTAAAAGATGAAAACACCAGATATAGTAAGGAATCTGAATCTTTTGGATTGTACGAAATTGATCTGTTAAAAAAGACACTCACCTTATCGTATAATGGTTCGGAGGAAATATTCTTGATTAAGGACTATAAAAAGGAAAACGACCTATTGTATATCACTACCATTACTCAAGACAAAAACAAAGATAACATAGCATACTACCGAATAAATTTAAACGAGGCCGCCACTGAGAATGCGTTTATTCATCAATATTACTATTCCAATATTCAAATCACATATGGCATAGTCTCTGATAAGATTGAGTTTCTTTCTTCTAAATAGACGCTTTTTTTGAAATTTGTATATAAAGTTGTTGTAACTGTATTTTCCGCAGATTCCTACACCCGCTCAATTAAGAAATATTGTTCAAGCTAGTTAATCTTGATAAAATACTTTTGCTTGTCTCATGATTCAGAACTATTTAACTCTTTCATGCTCACCGCAGCCAATTTATGGCCAAACATACTCAGCACAAGATTTACTTTGTCCATATTGAGATTTGTTTTCCCCTGTTCAATTTTTCGAACAACCGTTAAAGCAACACCCACACGTTCAGCAAATTCTTGTTGTGTTAATCTTGCTTCCTTTCGTCGCTCTTTTACAAATTCGGCTACTCGTTTCATTATATGCTTTTAGATATAAATGTATACAAATATACAATTTTATATGTTATTGCATATATTAATGAGATTTTTCATAAAATTATATGTATTTACATATATTATTTAAAGCGAATACTTCAATCATTGCTAGCCCATAGCTTGTAAATTGCACTCCTGGCTATTGACAAACATGATAAGTTGAGGAAGGAGTTTTGTAATATGTAAGAAGTTTGTGATCTGTGAAACCGTTTTCCGGTTAATTCATTTTATGACAAAAAAATCTACCTATTTCATTTATACATCAATTAATTAAAATTTTTTTGGTTGAATAAGAGCAAGTAGTTAAACGTCTTATGCGCACTATTTTCTTTACTCGAGGAAAAGATCAAATATAAAAATCAAAGATACCAGCCCTTTTATCCAATATTTTTGTTACTTTTGTACCACTAGAATAAAGAAGTTGATATGAGATATAGCTTATTCCAGTAATAATGGATGTTGAAGCACAAAGACACGCCTCTATGGCTGGAGGAATAGAGAACCCTTGGAAGTATCAAGTTTCCAAGG
>JBILQY010000113.1:0-7748 GCA_044372955.1 Crocinitomicaceae bacterium
TATTTGGCTACCAAACGAATATTAGGATATAAATTCGCATCAATTAAATTCTCTAAATTCAATAGTGAATCTCCTGAAGCAATCGTTGGATTTAGCGAGAATTGATAGGTTCCAAAAGCATTTAGCACTTGTATTTCCAGGCTTGTGCTATCTTGCGAATTACTTTCCATTTGTTCGTGATTCCAATAAAGAGCTTTCCAGTCAGCAACAGGACCAATCACAGGGCTAGTTTCCACTCCAAAAGATTGAACACCAGAAATTAGTGTATCTAAAAAGATTGGTTCATTGTTTTGAGAACATAATTCAACCACAAAATTCGGGTCTCCTTTGCGCGTCAAAAATATAAAAGGACGATTTGCTCTTCCAGGAACTATACTATCAGAACCGAGGTTTGCGAAAGTTTGGAAAACTGCTGGATCAAAGGTGTTCAACCAATCGTATCTAGTGGTAATTGGTGAATAAATAAGAATGTAATCGCCAAAAGGTACTACGTTTTCAACTAAATTTCGAAAGGCCGCAAGTTGGGTTGCATTATTTTGATTAAAAGTGAAATACTTCATTGGTCGATTTTCACAACCTCCATTGTCATTGGCATTTCCGAAATTGTTATTTGGATTGGCAACCGTTCCATTTGAATAGGTAAATCGTGTTTCCCAAGCTGTTAAAGTAGAGCGGTCAATAATGGCAACATGGAATTTTGGAGTAACCGTACAGATATTATAATCTTGTTGCACCCCATTAAGGTACCAAGCATTTTCAAACATATTTGCTCCAGGAGTTGCTGCAAGTGCTAAACAAGAAATATCAGAATAATTAGGTTGAAATTCGCGTAACTCGGTTGAAGCATTTAAATTTAAACCACTTAAATTATTAGCTGTAAACTGATGGTAATCTGCTTGTCCCCAACCAGATTTATTTGGAATGTATTGAAAAGAACGTTGTTTCCATATTAGCGTAGGCTCAACAAGCGCAACACGCCAATAATAAACCAAACTATCTTCGAGAACAAGTGTGGACGGTTGATTGGTTGAAACTAATTTCCATTGATTAGGGGCTACTGATTTTACCCCGCCAATTTCACTTATTTCAGCAAATCGTCTAAAGTTGGAAGTGAAAGTTGGAAGCGTGTCAATTTCAAATCGATACGTTTTTAATTCTGCCATCGGATTCAATGTTGAGGCAAAGAGTGTTGTTTGATTTGTTGGAACAACAGCAAAATCAGCAGGTTGAATTGGTTCTATTCCATCAACGCCGATAAAAAAGTTGCGAATGATGCGGTTATTAGCAAGTTCATCAAATTGTTCAGCTACAACATTTGGAATATCAACACTTATTGTAAATTTATTTAACCCAATACCGATGGTTGGTTGGAAAGGCATTTTTTTCGTAATCACTTTCTCATAATTCAATCCATAAACTTGTATGTTGTAAACAGAATCAACAAAGGAAGAGGGGAAATCGCGTTTGATTTCAATATTGAAAGTATCAACTATTGACTTACCTAAATTTCTTAGTTGGATTTTAACTTCGATAGAATCTGTAGCATAAGAAATATTTTCAGGACCAAAAGTAATTCGGGATTCCGTTAATTCTATTTCTGGTTTGTTGTGGTAATTCAATCGCAGCATTGGGTCTCCATTTAAGGTCATCTGACAAAATGTAGCCTCCGTAATAAGCGACGGATTAGTTGTCAATGCCGAGTCAAGCGTATTTTTGATATGTTCCCCGATTGTTCCACCGTAATTATAAGTGCTAAATTGTTTGTAGAAGGTGCGAGAAAAAGAGTTTAATGCAAATGAAAACCCATAATTTATCGTTCCAATGTAAGCTATTACTCCACCGTTTGGAGCCAACACAAAGTTTTGGGAATTTGAAGTAGAATTGTGGAAAATGTTTCCATTATAACAAGAGTTGGCTAATAAAATTGGATATTTCCCTTGATTGTTCCAAAATTGCGGTTCATCTAAATTAACGTCAAATCCACTTTCAGAGGTTGTAAAATGTCCAAAGAAATTCATAACGCTAACTCCTTCACTAATTCTGTTTTTAATGGATTGAAGTTCAGAAGGTGTAATTGGACTGTTGCTTTCTTTTTTTACCAATCGTGTATTTCCTGCAAAGTACTTCCCTGCTGCAATATTCCCCATTTCATTTAAATAATTTTGAAATTGAGATTGTTCGGCAATGTCTGTTCCTCCAGCGAAATGTAGGAGTTGTTTTTGCCAATCTTTTGTAGGTGTTGAGTAAGCTGAATTTTGCTGCTGTTGTTGTTCGTATTGAATTACTTTAGAAAAGTAGATTTGCAATTCATCTTCTGAAATAACAGAAATTCTCCCCGTTGGGATTAATGGTGTAAATTTATCTGTCTGAGGAAGGTTTGAGGTAATACAAGCGTCGCATGAAGGCTGTCCAAAAGTTGGAATCAGGTTATTTGCATAAGCTGCTGCATTAGTTCGTGAACCTGGACCTATGTTCGTAGCAGATGTAATGTTGGCTTCGCGGATACCTTTTCCAACTAAAAATAATCCAACAGGTTTTATTGTTGTAGTTACATACATTTTATGAGCAAAACGTCTCAATCCATTGATGTGTTTTGGAATTCCTCCACCATATTGTTGGTCTAATTCTTCAATGTCTGCAAGGATAACATTGTAGCTTCCACCAGCAGTTGAACTTCGGTAAGCTGCATATTCGAATGTCTTGTTTTTTAATTTTTTGTTGTAGATAAATAAAAGTGCTTCATCGATGTTTGGAATAGCAGCAAAATTGGTGAAATCTCCAGTTCCGTTAACAGGCAATAAAGCCGCAACGTTAATAAAGCTACTTGCATCTTCCATGACGACTTGTTGTAATTCATTGGAACCATTGTTAGGAATTACAGCCGCGAATCCTCCCGAAATTGCGGTTAATGGAATTTTACGAGCTACAGTTCCAAAAACAAATAGGGTAGGGTTGGTCATGTTTACATTTTGTAAATTCAAACGAATTTTGTTCTGATTAGAGGCATTATAAACACGGAAACTTACTTTATTTAAATTGGCGAAGGATGGAATTCTTGGGTATTTGAATGACCAAAAATTTAAAGATTGGAAATCAGTGGCAACACCTAAACTATTTACAATTTGAACTTTATAACCTAGGTTACCCGAACTTGGAAAGTTTGATACTGGAATGCTTTTGTTTGCGTATACTGCTTTGTAGCCTCTAAAAGTTGTGTCGTAAATCACAAAGTTATTAGTACCAATGGTGTGTCTTGTTCGGTGATTTGGCATGCCTGATGGTGCTGCGGCATTCGAGGTTCCAACCACAACAGCCGTGTATTTAACATTGGGTGCATCGGAACCTTGGTAAATACTTGTTAATTGAGTTGAACTCATATCCCAAGTATAAGTGGTGGTTGCACCGTTTTGTGGTGTTCTTCCCCAACCTTCTCCTTCTACAAAAAAGGAACTAGATGCATCAGCTGATTTTTCGCCCTCGTTATATTGCTGATTGTAGAAAGTAAAAGCTTCAAATTCAACAAAATCAGCAGCCGTTAATCCACTAAAATTTATATCTGATTCTACAACAAACCGTTTGTTATTTGAAGAATTATTCCAAGTGAAAAAGTATTGAATCGTATCATTATACAAACTGTATTTAGGATTCCCCATTCCTGCTGGATTGTTGTAAAGCGTTGAGTCTAACCAACCATCATTGCGCTCCCCGTAAAATAAAAGGTAATCACCAAGTCCAAAAACATTATCGCCACCATCTTCAATGTGAATTGGAATTTCTTTCTGACGACCAAAAATTTGGATATTACTTGATGAAAAAGTGGATAAAGGAACGCCAGATGAAGCTAGCGTATTATAATCAACTTTATATATTCCAGATTGGACAACATTAATTGCATAATATTTTTGGTTATAGTTAATCCATTCGTTACCAAAAATTTGCGAATGTCCAATTGAAATAAAAAAACAAGTAAAAATTAAAGCATAAAACTTCCTCATTTAACTGCGTTTTTAGGTTTGTCTAATTTTAATCTTACGGAGAAAATATGTGTGTAATAATTTGCTTCTGCTGCACCGAGTCGCGTGAAGGCGTAATCCAAAGAAAATCCTTTGAAAGCCAAGCCCATTCCAATGTTTGGTTGAATGCCCCAGTATTTTGAATCGTCTAAATTTGTGAATTGTTGAACGTTTGAAACACCCATTCTTACTTTTACTAATTCTTTAAAACCGAAGAATAAACCAGCGTGTGGATCAATGGAGATTGGATTTGCACTAATTAAAACATTTCTTTTTCCGTCTGTTGTAATGTCTAAATCAATTTCTCCTCCAGCATTTAATCCTTTTGCTCCAATATCAAAGTTTCCAGCAGCAGCCAAAATAATACGAGGTAATGTCAATTCTAAACCATTTTGAGGAATAGCGTTTCCAGTATTAATGTATACATTTCGAGTCGCATCATCTAGTTCAAAAACCCATGCATTAAATGTTGAACTAACATCTCTTGCCATTACCCCAAATTTCCAATGTTTTGGTAAGTGATATTGTAATCCTGCATCAATTCCAAATCCAAAAGATTTTGCGAAATCTCCCACTTTTCTATAAATTACTTTCGCTGTTCCTCCTAGACTTAACCCTGGAACATTCAATTTTCTTGCGTAAGACAACATAAATGCATAATCTCCAGCTGTAAATGACGTAACATTATCATAATTGATGACTCCGTTATTGTCGATCAATTGAGTTGTGTTTGGAATATCATCAACACCAAAACGAATAGCAGCAAAACCCAACGCACTTTTATCATCGATTGAATGAGCAATTCCTAAATAGTCGTATTTGGCAATTCCAGCGAAATATTCAGAATGCATAAATGAAACTTCTGCCCATTTATTTATACTTGTCAAGCCTGCTGGATTCCAATAGATTGAATTGGCATTTGCGGTACTAGCAACGACTGCATTTCCCATTCCAAATGATTCAGCGCCAACACCTAAAGACAAAAACTCATTCGAATATTTAGGTGCTATCGTGGTTTCTTGTGCTTGTGATAAAGTACAAGTTAATATGGCGATTGAAAGACTAATTGATTTAATCATTAAAATTTTATTTATAACAATAACTAACAGTTTAACGAAAAATTGTGTTCTTTGTCAACTTGATTTGCATTGAAATGTAAATTTATAGCAAACAAAGTTAGTATTAACAGTTTTATAAAACAATTGATTGTAAAATGTTCAATTTAGCTAATCTTTTTACTGCCGCAAATATGCTTTGTGGTTTCGTTTCCATTATTTTAACACTTGCAGGTCGAATTGATATTGCTCCTTTCTTCATACTTGGCGGTGCTGTACTTGATTTTTTTGATGGTTTTATCGCTCGAAAATTAAAAATTGCGGGTCCAATGGGTAAGCAGTTAGATTCTTTGGCTGATATGATAACTTTCGGTGTTGCTCCAGGAATGTTAATGCTAGTAATGATTATTTTAGGTATTGATATCAGTTCGCTTATACCTGCTGAAGATGGAGCAAGGGTTTATCAAAATGATTTAAGCTATTTTGTTTATTTTCAAGTTGCTGCTTGGTTTCAAGCGTTAGTTTATGAAGTGCCAAATAATTTTGATGCAAGTATTAAATTCTTACCATTTGTAGCAATGGCAATTCCTTTTTTCTCGATGTTTCGCTTGGCAAAATTTAATATTGACGAAAATCAAAGCGATAAATTCATAGGTGTCCCAACTCCTTTAAATACTATTTTCTTTTTGTTTTTTCCCTTGTATTTTGCTTATAATCTTCAAAATTGGGGACATCAGCCAAAGTTTATTCACGCGCTTTTTGATTGTTACACCTTGAGCGCCATTTCTGTCCTGTTTTCGCTGTTAATGGTTTCTAATATTCCGATGATTGCCTTGAAGTTTAAAAACTGGACGTGGAAAGACAATTACTTTCGTTTCAGCTTAATAGGAATTTCGTTGATAATTATTCCTCTTTTAACCTTTTGGGCTATTCCAATTATCGTATTTTTGTACTTGTTTTTATCGCTAATTGAAAATTATCAAACCAAGAAAAAAAATGAAATTCAAAGCTGAAATTGACGTAATGCCCCACGATGCATTATTAGACCCACAAGGAAAAGCAGTTACTAATTCTATGAAAAACATAGGTTTAGCTGAAATAGATGGAGTTAGAATTGGTAAACATATCCGTTTGTTTGTTGAAGCTGATTCTAAAGCCCTTGCTGAAGAAAAAGTAAATGAAGCTTGCAAAAAAATGTTAGCGAATCAGATTATGGAAAGCTACGTATTTTCACTTTCTGAAGTAAACTAAAACAATGAGGGGATTTCAAACTTTTAATCCTCAACTCAATGATTTTAACCCAGAAAGGTATAACTCTTCAACGCAAGAGGATGTAGAACTTGCCTTGGAAAAATCACACAAAGCATTTCTAACTTATTCAAAGACAAGTCCAACTTTAAGGAGCGAACTTTTGCTTCAAATTGCTCAAGAATTAGGAACTGCTAAATCAACAATTGAAGCATATTATTGCAGTGAAAGTGGCTTATCGAAAGTTCGATTTGAGGTAGAATTTACTAGAACTATTTTTCAGTTAACTTCATTTTCCGATTTTCTGTTGAACAATTGGAAGCAGCTGGAAACCTTTACTCAGGCTAGTCAAAATTTACTTTCCTTAAGAAAAGCACCACGAGCAATTGGACCTGTTTTGGTTATGGGTTCAAGTAATTTTCCATTAGCTTATTCAACAATTGGAGGTGATAGCGTTGCTGCTTTAGCCGCTGGTTGTCCAGTGATTGTTAAAGCACACCCAATGCACGTTGGAACAAGTTTAGAAGTTTCAAACTGTATTCTTTCAGCAATTAGAAAATTAAGTTTAGAAGAAGGAATTTTCCAACATTTAATAGATGATGGATTTGAGGTTGCAACACAATTGATTACTGACGCTCGAATTCAAGCCGTAGGTTTCACTGGAAGTATTCGTGGAGGAAGAGCAATTATGGATTTGGCAAGCAAAAGAAAATCGCCTATTCCTGTTTTTGCAGAAATGGGAAGCGCAAACCCTGTTGTATTTTTAGAGAATGGCTTTGAAGAAAAAATAAATCATTTTGCTCCACTTTTTGCTGGTTCGATTTGCAACGATGCAGGACAATTTTGTACCAAGCCAGGATTGTTTTTCATTCCAAAAAGTGAAAAAGGAAATGAATTAACAGTCAGACTTATTGAAGAAGTAATTGAACATTCTTCCTTTTATATGCTTCATCCAAGTATTCAAAACAGGTTTGAACAACTCAAAAAAGAGCGTGAAAGTATAGTAGTTAATTCATTAGTAGAAAAAAGAGGTCAATTGGAACCATTGCAAGGAAGACAAGCTATTTTACAAATTGATTCGAAAGAATTTTTAGCACACAATCAATTGCAAGAAGAAGTATTTGGACCTTTTGCACTGATTATAAGTTATGAAAACAGAGCTGAATTGATGACTTGTATAGCAAAATTAGAAGGACAATTAACAGGTACAATTGTAGGAGATAGAACTAAAAGTTCTGATTTTGAGGATGTAATTGATGTGCTATCTACAAAGGTTGGTAGATTGATTTTAAACGGTATTCCAACGGGCGTTCGTGTTGATGAAGCAATGAATCACGGTGGACCTTACCCAGCTTCATCCGACTGTAGATTTACTGCAGTTGGAACTCAAAGTATTACAAGATTTCTTAGAAACATTACATTTCAAAATTTC
>JBILQY010000282.1:0-4019 GCA_044372955.1 Crocinitomicaceae bacterium
TGGATTAGACGAAATTAAAACCAATGACTTATTTTCCTTTAAATTATTGTGAACAAATTTGAAAACAATTCCTTCGCTTTTTGTTACAACGATGCAAGGTGTTCCCGTTTTTAAGGTTGTCCAATCTTGGATAAATTCACCAATTACTATTGAACCAGAAGGAAGAGGAGGCATTGAATCTCCATTAATTGCAAAAGCTCGATGTTTGCGTTCACGCGATAAAAAAGGGAGGTTTATACGTGGTAAATCTTGGATAAATTCTTGGTCAGAATAACCAGAAACATAGCCTGCTCGTGCTTTTTCTGGAATCAATTCTATTAATTCTTCATTGTTGCTATCTACAACAGAAGTAAGAACGCGTAAGTTAGAACCTTTTGCAGTGTCTTTCCATTTATTCTCAAATTTCAGCCAATCTTGTTCTGTAAATGTTTGGAAATCAAGTTTTACTAAATCATCAATTAATAATTCATGAAATTGACTAAAAGCAATTAAATTTTCAATATTTGGAAGCGCAACATCATTTTCGTAACCACTATAAGTTGACCGATGCATTGTTAAAGCTTGAGCAACATCTTCTTGGGATAATTTTTTACGTTTGCGCAAAGCTTTTAGATTACTTCCTACTTTCATTTTATTTTATTTTGAAACAAAAATAAGAAATAATTTAAAATATAAACTTAAAAATGATTGAATATTAATCAAATAAATAAGATTAATAGAATTAAAATTCTATCATTGAGCTACAAAACGGTAACGAATGTATCCATCTTGCTTAGATGAACCTGCATTGAATTTTGACATTCCTGCATATTTCAAAGCTTGATCTCGCATACAAGTAGTTGCATTTTCACAACGGCTTTCATCAATAGTTGAGCTGATTACTCTTCCAGAATTATCTACTGAAATCAAAACAACCACTGTTCCGGCAGAGCCGTGTCCACAAGTATAACCTGGATTTCTTACAAACCAATTGTTGTTTTCGTAAGCGGTTCTTCCTTTTAGACTAAAGTCAACCATCACATTTCCAGCAAATTGATTGGCTTTCGAAGATGAAGATGTAGAGGTAGTTTTATTTGTAGCAGTTGCTGCAATTTTCTTTTTTTGTTCTTCAGCTTCACTTTTAATTTTTTCTCTCTCCTTTTCACCTCCAGCTTCTCTAAATAATTGTTTTTCAAAATCCTTAGCTGTTTGTTCTGGATTTCCACTTGCTTGATCTTGCGACCAATTTTTGTCCGATTTTTTACGTGTATCGTTGTTATCACGAACCACATTCGTCAATTCACCATCTAAATTCGAGGGTGGTACTTCAATTTGATCTTTATTCAATTCAATCTCCTCCGGTTCTTCGATACGAGAGTATTTTTCGAATGGTTCGATGTAAACGATTTCCTTGTAAGACGATATTTGGAAGTACATAAAAAGAAAAACATAAACCGACAAAGCAACAATAATTGCAATGAAAAAGTGATCAGGCCGGTTTAAAATTCCTTTCATTTAGAAGGTTTTAGATACATCTTAGAACGCAAAAAGTAGTAAGCTGTTTCATTTTCTTTGATTAAAGATAAACAATCTCCGTCAAAAACTTTAATCAAATCATATTCAAGTGGAATTATTAATTCTCCTTTTTTAGAATACAACCCATATTTAGTGCCGTTTGAAACTAAGATATAATCGTTTTCGAAGACTTTAACGATTGAAAATGAAATAGGAATGGTAAGTCTAAATCCTTGATCCATAAAACCCAATAGCCCATTTTTTTCTACAATAAATCCGAAATAGCCAATAGTTTCAATATTGTCAAATTCATACGGAAGAATCGAACGACCTTTCCAATCAACGATTCCCCATTTCTGGTCTTTTATTGCAGGAATAGCGACAAGCGGACGACCCAATGCATCAAAAGTCGGTTTCAAATATTCTTTCCCAGTATTGTCAATTAAACCATATTTTCCCTTTTTGCGAAACACACTGATTCCTTTGTAAAAAAGTGCAACTTCAAAAGCATTTGGAAAATATTCCATTGGTGTTTCAAAAAGTAAATTCCCTTGGTCGTTAAGGTAGAAAATCGAAGTTCCTTGTTTGGCAATTAACTGTTTTTCAACTGGATCAAATTTGGAAAAATCATCATAAATAGCTTCTGTTAATTGAATATTTTTTAAGGTACGAAGGCCTTTTTTACCGTTTAAACCAAATTCAACTAAAGTATCATTCAAGAAACGTAGCGACTCAAAATTGGCAGGAATTAACCACTCACATTTTGTATTGATTACACCAAAACCATCTTTCGTTTTTACGATTGAAATTTCCTTTTTAAATTCTTGAATTTCTTCAAAAATTGGTAATGTTTTAGGCGTAAAATTGATATCACTGACAAAATAATTGGAATCACTTTTCTCTTTTATGGCAATCAAACCTTTACCAAGCGCAACAATGTCATTATTTACAATCGGCACCACTTCACGTCCCGAACGATCTATTAAACCAACGCTATCTCCTTTAAAAACAATTCCTCTTGCGTCAACAAATTCGAGAATTTCGTCAAAGACAAAATCCACAACAATTTGATTTTTTTTGTTAATCAAACCATATTTGTCATTTTTAGAAGCAACAGCTAATCCATCTTGAAAAATCCCTAAATGTTCGTATTGGGGTGCGATTACCGTTTTTCCTTCTTTGTCAAAATATCCAAACAATCCGTTTTGAATAAAAGGATAAAAAGTAGCATTCAATAACTTTAAATCTTCTTCAATTTCATTCACAAAAGGATAATCGGGATATTTTTCTTTAAATTCTAAAAACTTCTCCTTGGAATATTCCTTCATAAAAAGCTTGTAAACCATTCGCCAAGCTTCTTCGGCGTTTCTATTTTTAGGATATTTCTTTGCAAAGTTTTGATACGATACGAGTGTTTTATCAATTGTACTCAACTCAAAAAGTCGGTTTTCTGCATCTTCAGCGTGTGGATTATTTGCACAACAATTCAAAAAAGCTTCGTAATCTTCAATTTTTCCTTTTCGAGAAAATTCCAAATATTGGTATTCGTCAAAATTGAATTTTGCAGTTTCTCTTAAATACGAATCTGGGTATTTTGTTAGAAAATCAGCGTAAGCTTTAGAAGTTTTTAATTGGTCTGCTGTATTGAAAGCAATAGAATCTCGTAAATGAATCGCTTTTGGAACTAAAAAAGACCAATCGTTTTTAGCAATAAATTCTACAAAAATTAATTCGCTTGGATTTTGTAAGTAACTATTGAAAATTTCAGCACTTACTGTTTGTTTTAATTCTTGGATTGCCAACGAATCAAAATCGAACTTTTCCTTCAACTTTGGACGTTTTTTATTCTTTATTTGAGCAAAACTTGCTTCCGCCTGCAAAACAAGTCGATATGCACTGTCCAAATTTCGCCAGTCTTTTGATAGATAAACCTTAACAAGACCAAAAGACGCAATTGAAGTGTGTTTTTTTACTGACTTGCGAAAATAACTTTCAGCGTTGTAAAAGTTTTTTTTGTTTAATTCCTCAAATCCCTTTTTAATTTTATTTCCAAAAACAGAATTTGATAAGGTGATTAAAATTATAATCGCAAGAAAACGAGTCATTTGTAGATTGAAATTAAATCAAAGTGTTAAAAGATTTTCTTTCAGAACTTGTGGTAATTCACACACTGGAATAGGCTCCATTTTGTGTTTATTTGCTTTATGATAAGATCTGTAGATTCTTAAGACTTCCTTTTGTCGATTCGAAAGTTCGTTTTCATCCCCTTCAAAATCCATAGCCCATTCTAATTCTGGATAAGTAGCGCCAATTTGATCTTCGTCACTTCTTCCATCAGGCCAAAGTCCATCAGTAGGTTTAGCAATTAAAATATCATCAATAACATCAACAGCTTTTGCAACTTTAAAAACTTGTGTTTTCGTTAAATCAGCAATTGGACTTAAATCAACACCACCATCGCCATACTTTGTATAAAAACCAATTCCAAAGTCTTCAATTTTATTGCCAGTTCCAGCCACTAAACA
>JBILQY010000321.1:0-3632 GCA_044372955.1 Crocinitomicaceae bacterium
GGATGCGCGCTCTTGAATTTGCCATAGCCAATAAATAATCATCGATTTCAAATGGCATTTTTGAACTAAAACTTTGAAAAACGGAAGTTAAATCTATCTCAACTGCTTCCACATTTTCAAATCTACTTTTTAAATCTTCGATATGCTTTTGAGCTCGCTGATATTCTGCAGACGTTTGTAAAATCGGCATATTGACCAATATTACTTTTCTTCCAGTTAAAGCACACAAAGTTGAAGTCAATGCTGAATCAACGCCACCTGAAATTCCTATGACAAAACCTTTAGTGTTGGATTTTTGAGCATAAGAATTTAACCAATCTACGATATAAGAACTAACTTCTTTCAATTCAGAATTAATTAAAACAACAATGAAACTCTGAAAAGAATTTGACTCATTGTTGATTTGTTCGAATAATAAAATGGACTTGGAGGATTCAAATCATCATATGTAAAAGTTGTTCTTTTGTTTTCTTTTCTATCCAAATATTGTGGAGTTATACCATAGTAGTATCCACCTTCCAAAACCAAACAAGTTGATCCAACGAAATTCCATTCAGCACCTGCGGAAAGCCCTACAGAACCTTGATATAAAAACGCCTCACCTGGAGATTTCATATTGTTGTTTTCAATCATTTCTGCTGGGGTTGGGCCAAAAACGCTCACATTCTGGCCATAGTCATTAAATTTATTAGCAACCATAAAGCTATTGCGAACACCAAATTTCCCAAAATATCTAAAATCACCAATGAAATCAGTTCTAAATAACAACATAACAGGAACTGAAACATACGTTGATTTTTGACTTCTGTCAGTTAAGAGAAATGTTGTTCCTCCAGGTTCTTCTTGTTTTAGAATGTCTGTATCTGAATATCTGTAGTATGTTGGAACGTTAGCTGAATATTTAGTTGTTGAAAAATCAAAATCTAAACCTGTAGCAATCCCTAAGTTTTTTGAACTTTTAAAAGAACTGTGCATAACAATTCCGATGCTAAAATTTCCTCCAAGACCATTTGCTTCCATACGAGTTGTTCCCATTGTCAACAAATTCATTCCTATGTTTGTCGTTAAACCCGCTTGAACTCTTTTGTCAGCTGCTGATTGTCCGAAAGTTAAACCTGATGCTAATAAGAAAGCACCAATTAATTTAATTTTGTTAGAATATATACTTTTCATAAGATTTGGTTTTAATGTTTAATTTTGAGCAAAAATAAAGAATAATCCTTTAAATGCGATTTTTTAAATTAATTACTGTACTTCTTGTTCTTGCACTTTTTCAAAGTTGTTCATCAGATCCATACAAAGTTGACACTTCAAAAGTGGAACTATCAATGAATTTCATCAATTTAGATTCCGTTGTATTTAATTCAACATCTAAAGATTTAATTGGCAAAGTAGCAGATTTAAACCGAAAACATCGTGAAATTATGGAATACTCTTTTGGGTATTGCCTTGGAATTCCGTTGAAACCAGATACAACTTTCACTCGAAAAATAAACGAATTCAAAAGAGATCCTTACATCAAACGATTAGAAAAAACTATTGCTAGCTTACCCAAAAAACAATTGAAAACAGACTTGACGAATGGTTTTAAACGATTGAAATATCATTTTCCAGGAGATAAAATTCCTAATTCTGTATTTTTTATAAATTCGTTATTTTCTGCAAGTGTCTTTTGTACTGAAAAAGAGGTTGTTATAGGAGTTGACAGGTATTTAGGAGCAAATGCCCAAGTCATTAAAGAATTACCTTCTCAACAATTTTATGAATGGATAAAAATTGGAATGGAATCAAAATTTTTATCTCGAGATGTTATGGCTGCTTGGTTGATGACTAATTATTTGGAAGAAACGAATGAAAATTATGCAGCAGAAATGATTCGTTGGGGTAAAATTTTGTTTTTAACGAAAGTACTTTTGCCTGAAGAAAAAGAGGAAACAATTCTTCGTTATTCTGCAAGTCAATTTGAATGGGCTATGGCGAGTGAAAAAGCAGTTTGGAAATACTTAGTTGATAAAGAAATGCTATTTAAAACTGACGAAGAATCACGCGTCAACCTATTGAAAGAAGGTCCTTATTCAATTGGCCTTCCAAAAGAAAGTCCAGACAGAATTGGACAATTTATGGGGTATCGAATTGTTAAGCAATATATGGACGAGGAGGAAATTAGTCTTGAGAAATTGGTAAAAATGCCTTATAATGAATTACTTCAAAAATATAAAGTGAACTAAAAAATGGAAGATAAAATTTCAAAAAAATCAGAGATTAACATTTCAGTTGGATTAAATGAGAATAATTTGCCGCTTGCAATGCATTGGACAGCCACGGATGGTGGAATTGAAAAAGCGCCTGCTAGTGCATTTATTCTTTCAATTTGGGACCCAAATGAAAAAAATACAATGAAAATTGACCTTTGGACGAAAGATATGACAGTAGATGAAATGAAACAATTTTTTCATCAATCTCTGTTGACAATGGCTGATACCTTTGAAAAAGCGACAGGCGAGCATTTAATTTCAGAAGATTTACGCGATTACTGCTATCATTTTGCTGATAAAATGAATATTCTTCCCGAAAAATGAAATTGATTCTTCAAAAAATGGATTCCAAATTGGAGTCAACTGTTCAATATTCATTGCGAACCTCAGAACTTCCAATTGTGATGAACGAACTTATAGGAAAGGAAATTTCCATGAGTTGGGATGGAGTCATAATTTGCTCAAAATGTTCTAAACAAACAAAAAAATCGTTTGGAGAAGGTTTTTGTTACACTTGTTTTTCTAATGCAGCTGAGGCTAGTCCTTGTATTTTGCATCCCGAATTATGTGAAGCACATTTAGGAAAAGGTCGCGATTTAGAATTTGAAGAACGCAATCACAATCAACCGCATTACGTTTATTTAGCGGCAACAGATAGTGTTAAAGTTGGTGTAACTAGAGCAACCCAAATCCCTACAAGATGGATAGATCAAGGTGCGCAAACCTGTATTTTAGTTGCGGAAACACCTAATCGTTATCTTGCTGGTTGTATAGAAGTTGCGCTAAAAGAGTTTTTTACAGACAAAACGAATTGGCAAAATATGTTGCGCAACATTCAAGGAGATTCTTACGATTTAGAAGAAGAAAAATGGAGTGTTCAAGAAGAATTACCCGCTGATTTAACCCAGTATTGGGTTGAAAATGATGAACTGATTGAATTAAATTATCCTGTTGAAAGCTACCCAGAAAAAGTTTCATCCATGACTTTCGATAAAACACCTCACATTCAAGGTACATTAACAGGTATTCGAGGTCAATATTTAATGCTTGATCACAAAAATGTAATTAATATTCGCCGCCACACGGGGTACGAAATCGAATTCAATGCAATTAGTTAGTTTGATACATAAAATTTTAGATTTTTTCTACCCGCTTGTAAAACGTTTTTTTGATAAAACAACTTACTATTACGCGGTTTGTGGTTTTGGTAATTTAGTTCTAAGTTGGATTTTGTTTTACGTGTTTTTTCAGTTTGTTTTTAAGAAACAAATGCTTTACGTTGCAGTAATCAATTTCACTTTTTCAGCATATACTTTAACTGCATTTACCTGCTTTCTTGTCAGTTTTGTGATTGGATTTCTTTTAATGAAATACATT
>JBILQY010000141.1:0-6526 GCA_044372955.1 Crocinitomicaceae bacterium
TTCATTTAATGCTTCAGTGTAGTTGTCGGTTCCAAAAAGAACATTAAATTCATTTTTGAAATAAGGCAAGAAAGTCGAACTTGGAACTATTAAAAATATATTTTCTTTTTCATGAATATTTAAATTCAACAAAGCCGTTTTTAAAACAAGTGGATCAACATAACTATTGTCACAAGAACGTCTAAAACGTAAATCAAGAAAGATTTTTTTTGAAGGATAACTCGTTAAATCCAATTCAGAGAGTTTTATGAGTTTTTCATTATTCAAACTGTTGTAATAAACTTGGTTTAACTCCGCTGTTGAAAACTCGAATATACAACCATTTACAGTTGTTTCTTGGTTTAAGGTTTCATTGTGATATAACCAAAGTACACCATTTACATCTTGTTGAACATCGATTTCAACGCCATCAGACCCGGGCATATTCAAAGCAAGAAGGACCGATTCGAGGGAGTTGTCGTGAAAAATAGAATTACTCATTTGCAAACCCATTCCCCCATGTCCAATTACTTCAATACCGGCATATTGATTTTCTTTTTGACAAGAAACAAAAAAAAGTGACATCAAAAAAACAAGACTAATTAAGCGCATATTGGATACCAAACGTTAAGTAATAGGTTAGTGATTTTACAGAATAGCTGTTTTCGTTATCATCTTTAAAAATTTCTAGGTAGGAGCCTGCATTTAATGAATGTACGAAGCGCCATTTATTGCCATAGCTAAAATCGTAACCAAGTAAAAAATCAGAGTAGGAATGAACAGTTTCAACGCGTTGAATTCCAGTATTTACTTGGATTTGTGGGCCGAAACTAAGTTGTTTGTTGGAAGAAGAAAAGATATGTTGAATCGGTAAATAGGAAAATTTTAAATTTAACTGTGGAAAAAGAGCGGATTGAAAATAGCTTGATTTCACACCCAGTTTAATTCCAGCACCTACTGAAAACTTTGAATGGTTAAAAGTATAGTTTAAACCGTGAAATAATTCTTTATTGCGATAGGAAAAACTTAGTTCTGTTCCAATAAATTGCGTTGGTTTTGAGTTGTCAAGTTCTTGAGCAGAAAGCGGTCGAAAGGGGAGGAGTAGAAGTAGAAAAATTAATCGCATGACTGTGTTAGCCAAATTTCGGACATTTTTTGCAAGCTTCGCCTTTGGTTTTGTATTTTTTACAACATTTCTTCTTTTTCTCACAAGTACAACTCTCACATTGAAATTGAGGTGGTAAAATCGTGGAAATTAAAGGGTTATGTTTCATTATTTAGAATAATTCTAAACAAAATTACAATTTATTTTTAGATGTGCAAGTTAATGAAATAAAAAAACACGAACTATTTTGTCCATTAAGTATGATTTAAGGAACGAATAAATCAGCAATGAACCAAATGAGACAGATATCTAGTTCAAATAGGTTTTTGAAATGAACGGATTCGACAAAATCACCAACCAAATTTTTGTAATCACTTATTTAGAAAAAGATAGCTAATAATATGGAAAAGTTATTGAATTGGTAAATAGGAAAAATGTGACGAATGAAGGTTTTTACCTTTCTCCTACCAAAACGCACTTTATGTCGCCATTTTCTTTGTGCATCAACCAGAGTAAATAAGGTGCAAAAAATACAATTCCTAAAATCATTGCAACTGTTCCCGTCAAAATAGAAATTCCACTGAATTTGTTTCTCCACATTATCCAAAGTCCCGACAGATTTAGGTAACAGAAGAAATCAAGATTAAATTGTCCTGACCAATTCATCGATTTAACGTTGTTTAAAGCAATACTTAAGAAATTTGCGCCTTCTGCCTGAAATGCAATGTAAGTATAGGCTAACAGTCCAACAGTTTGAATGACTAAAAGCGCTTTGAAAACCATTTTGTAACTCATCATTTTTAAATTTTTGACGAAGTTAGTTTTCAAATCTTTTTCATTTTAGTCGCTGCCGTACAATGGTTCTCCAAATGATTTAATGATTCGATTCAAATTTTCAAAATAGCTTTCTAACCAATTTTTTTCAATGTTTTCTGGATTGATTTGCAGGTAAAAATTCTCTAGTGCTAATTCAAACAGTCCTGCACTTGTGGTTTTGTTAAACTGATTTTGGCATCTGTCAACCATAATTCAATAAAATCTTTTCCAATTATTTCATTTGATTTTTGGAGTGTTTTCTTGAAGTTTGGATTGTTTGCATTTATCCGCAATTGTCGATTGAACAATAAATCAATTTTATGGTCAATGAGAATGTTAATCAATTCAGGATTAATCGTTTTGGCGCGTTTTTCTTTTTCAGCAATGATCTGGGCTTTTTCCAAATGATGGAATAGTAGGTTTTCCGTGAAAACAACGATATCAGCAAAATGATGGTAAAAAGAAGATTTACTTATCCCAACTTCTTTAGCCAGTTTTTCAATTTTAAGTCCATTTTCGCCATCCAACGCAAATGTTTCGTATCCTTTAATTATCCAACTATCTCTCGTTTCTTTCATGGATTTTTTGTTTTTCACTTAAATAGTGCGGTATAAAAGTAAAAGAATTGTCAAAAAAATATTTGTCCAAAGCATGCATTTTGCGCAAAACGCAAATTAGAATAGTTTGAGCTTTGTGCTACTTAAAGTTAATGGTTTTATATTTTTAGTTATGAAATTGGTTGAAAGAGGAGCAATGAATTTAAACATCTTTCCCTTTCTCCTTTAATCTTATTTCTTAATTCGCAATCTATTTGCAACACTTAACTCTATGATAACGAAGGAGATTATAATACTTATTTCAACTAAAAAATAACTTAATCCAATTCCTGTTAAGCTATTGAAAAAGTAGCGTATTAATAGCAGTGTCAATAAGCAATACAAAAAATTACTCCATCCAATTATTTTTAGGTAAGTTGACCAATTGTCTTTAATCAGAAAAAAACAAGACAATGAATAACTGCAAAACACCAATCCAATTAAAGCTAAATTTGACAAAACAGTTGTTGGTAGTCCAATGCAATCATTGAAGGTCTCAATACAAAAAACAAGGAAAACGCAGTCAAAGCTGCACCTAAACCATCAATCAAAAAAAGGGAACTCGGTTTTTTCTAAAAAATAATTTAGTGTTTTGGAGAAACTAATTTTCATTTTATTCAAGTTGCTTATTTACATTGCTATTTTTTTTCTGGAAAAGAGATTCAATAGGTATTTTAAAATTTCAAAGTTAAGTGAAAGGTGCAAAATGAGAAGACCTAAAGTTGTTAATTCAATGTCAATGAACTTTTCAATTATCAATTTATTGATTCAAATCACTTAAATTTTATGGTACTTAATGTTAAACCAATGTATTGAATTGCATAAAATTAGGATAATTCTATGAATCGTTTAAGTTGTAGTCTTCGATATTGGTAAAACCCTCAACTATATTCAATTTCTCTTGTTTTCATTATTGGAATGTAGAGCATAATATTAAAGCCAATGAGTATAAATAATAGACCAAAAATTTCAAATGTCCATATCGGATAGAAAATGGTAATGATTGATCCTAATCCAACAATTGCAGCTATTAAAAGACGCACAATCAGCACTTTGTAATTCATCTTTTTCGTTAAGTTAAACAACCAATTACAAAATATAATTTCGGAAAAGGAATAAAACACAAAAAGAAATATGCTTAATGAAACAAGGTTTTCGAGGGAACTGACAAATACTAAAATTGTAATGCCATAAACCAACATCGTTAAAGCGTGTAGCTCGTGATAAGCAATTTGGACTTGTTTTCTTTGACTACTAAAAGCTGAAAATATTGCTAGCAAAGCGCCAATTATAAAGCCAATGCCAATTATATTTTTTGTCAGTTCAAAGTTTGAATTTTCAGTGAAGAAAAGTACAACACCACAAATCATCAGTGTATAACCATAAAGGGAAATAGGAAGGTATTTATTCATCTGTAAGATATTGATTAAGAATAATTAAAGGAACAAAATTAGGGTGTAATGTTTCCTGAATACTTACTCAATAAATGGCAATGTTTACATGATTAGCTGGTTTGAATTGTTTGAATGAATTGTTTATTTGTGACAATTTGGGTAATACGCAGAAGCAGTTTCTTAGTGTTGACTATGTTTTCAATAATCACAAATGCTTCTTTATCTGTTTTGTCACAACCAGTCCAATGGGTTAAAATGTTACTTGTAAATTCTGGCATAATTTATTTCTGTGCATTAATCCCTCTGTTTATCAATTCTTTTACAACTCCAAACATCATTGAAGAAAAGTCCTCTTTGAATTCTTTGTTGTCGGAATAGAGTTTGTAAAGGTCAAAATTTGTAGTTATATGTTTCAGTAATTCTTCTCCTACAACTTTGTCGCTGGTGATTCTTGCGTTTTGGTCGTCTGAATGTTTAATTGAGCTTATTAACTCTTTGTTTTTAGCTACATCTTTGGCAATATTTTCAGCCATTTGACGCACTTTGTCAGCATCTTCAAATTGAGTTCCGTATCGGTCATTGAAAGTTTGCAGAATATTTGAAAGTCTATCAATTTCAGGTTGTGAACTTCCACCTCTCATATCAGTAGGAATTGGCTTTAAATCTTCGCCTTGTTCCATTGCAATATTTGTTGTGGCTTCTAATTGTAATCGGTAACTATCCATATCAATATTGTCTAAAATCCCTTGAGCCAAATCAATTGGTGTATCACCTCCTAGTTTATTTTGCAAGTGATTTAGGAATATATACAAGCGTTCTAAATATGGATTTTCAAAAGGTACAATTTGAGATAAGAAAATGTAAAGACGAACGTAGGTCTTTACTTTGGCTCTGTAATCTGCTTGTTGTTCCTCCGTAAGATCGTTTCTGAAAATTTCAGATGATGTGTCCAACATTGCGTGTAATTGGTCAACTGGTACGTTTGCCAAAATCTTTTCCGAAAACTCAAAAACTTGCTCTTTGGTATAAACCTGAAAATTGTCTAAGGCATCTTGTAAGTCAAACAATTTATTCGGGTCGGTTGCTTCTCCTAAAATTGTGCTTTCAAAATAGGGTTTAAACGCCTTTTCAATATCTTCTGCTGTGTTTGCAAAGTCCAAAACAAAGGTGTCTTTCTTTAACGGATGACTTCTGTTTAGTCTTGAAAGTGTCTGAACAGCATTTACACCACCTAGCTTTTTATCTACATACATTGTATGCAAAAGCGGTTGGTCAAAACCTGTTTGATATTTATTAGCTACCAATAAAAAACGGTATTCATTTTTCTCAAACTCGCTTGGAATGTTCGCACTCGAAAATCCATTTAAACTGGCTTCTGTTTGTCCGTCAATTTCTCCTGAAAACGCAACCACTGATAAAAATGGGCTATTGATTTTCAGTAAATAATCGTCAAATGCCTTTTTGTATTTTACTGCATTGGCTCTGGAACTTGTTACCAACATTGCTTTTGCAAATCCTCCCATTCTTTTTTTTCGGATTACGTTTTCCATAAAATGCTCAATGATTAAAATTGCTTTCTTCTTAATGGCGTGTTCGTGGCTTTCAACATAATGTTTGAGTTTCTTCTGTGCCCTCAGTTTGTCATATTCGGGGTCGTCTTCAATCTTTTTTAGTAAAGCATAATAACTCTGATAAGTGGTGTAATTCTGCAAAACATCCATAATAAAACCTTCCTCAATGGCTTGTTTCATTGAATACAAATGAAATGCTTTGAATTTGGTAAGGTCGCCCTCTTGAAACTGTACACCAAAAAGCTCTAAGGTTTTATTCTTTGGAGTTGCTGTAAAAGCAAAATAACTCGCATTGGGTAAGAGCTTTCTTGACTTTACCAATACCCGAATTAAATCTTCACCTGTTACCGTTTCTTCCGCTTCTTCTAATTCAACTAAACTAGAAATGTCTTCCAAATCTTTTTCCAATTCAGCTTGTGTCGCTTGGTCTAGGTTCAGTTTTGAAAGCGTTTCATTCAGTTTTCTTGCCATTTGACCACTCAAACTGCTGTGAGCTTCATCTATAATGATAGCAAAATTATTTCCTGGCAAATCGCCTATGTCTTCTACAATGTGGGGAAACTTCTGAATGGTGGTAATAATGATTTTTTTGCCTTCTTCTAATGCTTGTTTTAGTTGTTTGCTGCCTTCGGTAATTGCTTCGACTACACCTTTTACTTGCTGATACTGTTTTATGTTCTCTCTTATTTGAGCATCTAACACCCTGCGGTCTGTTACCACAATTACGGTATCAAAAATTTTGTTTTGTCCTGATTTGTCGTGTAAACCAACCAACTGATGAGCCAACCAAGAAATAGAATTTGATTTTCCTGAACCTGCGGAATGTTGAATCAAATATTTTTGACCTGAACCCTTTTCTTGAGCATCTGCCAATAAATTCCGAACAGCAACTAATTGGTGGTAACGTGGAAAAATGAGTTTCTTTTCCTTTCGGGTTCTTACTTTGCCTTTTTCATCTAAGTACTCTTTTTCTTCAGTTATGAGTTGACAAAAATTCTGAATGATTTCCGTTAGTCTGCTTTTGGTCAATACTTCTTTCCACAAATAGTCAGTTTTTATACCACC
>JBILQY010000379.1:0-3142 GCA_044372955.1 Crocinitomicaceae bacterium
TAGTTTTTCCATCAAATCCCAATAAATAAATGTGGTTGTAACCATCAATTTCTGATGTTCTAAGAATTGATTTTCCGTCTTTTAGAATCAAAAGATTGTTGTCAATTTCAACATACGTATCTGATTTTTCCTCGAAAATAACACGTTGAGTTGGCTTTTTTGCGGTGAAATCAATTAAATGATATTTCAAATGGCTTTGATGACGATTAAGTGTTTGAATGATTAAATGATTTGCGGTTTCAGACCAATTCAAGCGAGGAATGTATTCGTATTCACCTAAAGTTATTGGTTTAATTGAAGCGTCTTTGATTTTTACAATGTGTGCTGTTACTTTACTATTTACTTCTCCTGCTTTAGGATATTTGAATATATACTGTTCAGGATATAAATCGCCGTACATTGCCATCGTAAATTCAGGAACTTCGCGTTCATCAAATTTTAAGAAAGCGATCATTTTACTGTCAGGCGACCACGCATATGCTTTTGTAATTGAAAACTCTTCTTCGTAAACCCAATCCGTTGTACCATTGATGATTTTATTCTTTTTTCCGTCTTTCGTCAATTTTGTAACCACACCCGATTTGATGTTTTTTACAAATAAATCATTCCCGTGAATGTAGGAAACCATTGTTCCATCAGGAGAATATTCCGCTAAAGTTTGCGGTTGATGTTCTGTATCTAAAGGTTGAAGTTTTTTGGTGGCAATATCATACAGAAAATATACAGCTTTGAAACTTCTACGGTAAACAGGAGTTGTTTCAGTTAAAAACAGAATTTTCGATTCATCCGCATTAAATTCATAATCGTCGTAAACTACTTCTTTTCCTTGATACAATAAATCTTTTCCATCAACTAAAGTCGTTCCTTGGTCTGCAGCATTTGCGATATTATATTTTTTAATGGTCTTGTCTTTCAAAGGTCTTGTGTAGCTTTCACCATCTTTCATCGATTTGAAACCTTCAACACCTTTGGCATAGAATTCGTACTTTTTCCATATTTTTTCAATCGTAAGTTCTTGATTGAAAGCGATAAAACAAATGAAGAGAAATCCAAGGCTAACGAAAAATTTATTCATAACTGTAAAATTTGAGAATCGAAGATAAGGATAAGTTTGACAGCTTAAAATATTTTCAACAATTGAATAAAAAAATAAAACACGATGTTAACAAAATCATAATGTAAAGCATCAAAAAAAACTTTAATTTTGTCAAAGTTTAACGTGTCCTCCTTGAAGCATTTTCGCCGAAACCACGTTCAAACAGTAACTTTAAAAACGAATGAGCATTTAGTTGAAATTTATTTCCGCATATTCCGTTACAACTTTCTTGTATTTTAAATCTAAAAATCATAAAATGAAAAAACTATTACTAAGTATTGGTCTTTTAACGAGTACGCTTGGATTTTCCCAAGTCACAGATTGTTCTCAATTATTCATTTCTGAGTACGTTGAAGGATGGGGTAATAACAAAGCTTTGGAGCTTTACAATCCTACATCAGCTGAAATTAATCTTTCTGGTTATTTTGTTGCTCGTTATTCAAATGGTTCTACTACCGCAACAGTTAAAAACTCTGTTCAACTGGCTGGATTTGTTCCTGCTTATGGAGTGTTTGTAGCTGTTTTAGACAAAAGAGATCCAAATGGAGAAGGTCAAGAAGCTCCAATTTGGGATTCATTAGAAGTTAGAGGGGATGGTTTCTTTTCACCTGTTTACAATACTTCAGAAGCATTTTACTGGAATGGTAATGATGCTGTAATTTTAGCAAAAGGAACACTACCTTCAACGGCAACAACTTTAATTAATGCAACGAATGTTACCGGTTTTCAAATTGTAGATATTTTTGGTAAAATTGGTGAAAATCCTGCTGACGAAACAGGAAGTGCAGCTGGAAATGGTGGGGCATGGTCGACTAGTTTTCCGTATAGTACAGGTTTAGGAGTTCTGGTAACACAAGATCACTCAATGATCAGAAAATCAACGATTAAAAAAGGAGTTACTGCAAATCCTTCTTTCTTCAATCCAATGTTGGAATACGATACAATCCCTGCTGTTGTAGTTCGTTTAGATGCAAATGGTGATACATTATTCGGAACTAGCGGAAATCCAATTTTAGACGGTAACTGGTTTTCTTTAGGAACTCACGATTGTGCTTGTAATCCAGTTTCTGTTGATGAAATCAGTGCTAATGCTTTATCAATATATCCAAATCCAAGCAACGGAATCGTTAACGTTCGCAACAATGGAAACTTAAAATCAATTCAATTGGTTAATTCTTTGGGACAAACTTTAAATACAGTTTCAAACATTGCTAACAAACAATTAATTACATTGGATTTGAATGACTTAAGAGGTGTGTTCTTTTTAAGAATTACCAGTCAAGATGGTGAAATTCAATTAAGAAAAGTTATCTTAAAATAATCTATAAACTAGTAATGAAAAGGTCGAGCAATCGACCTTTTTTAATGTATAAATCTTTGTTATGAAGTTTCTTTTAGTTGCTTTTTTTATGGTAGTTTCAGTTACTTTTTTCGCACAAACGAGCGGAAAATTAATTGGTTCAATTACCGATAATGTTACAAAACAGCCTGTTGTAGGTGCAAAAATCACACTTACAGAAAAGAACAACACTAATCCAAAACGTGCATTGACCAACAGTGAGGGAATTTATGAAATTCCAAATATTCCTTATGGTACTTACTCAATGATGGTAACTATTATGTCTTTTGATACGATTCAAATGACTGTAAAAATTGACAAACCCACTGTAAAACAAGATATTGTATTGGGAGGAAGTCAAGAGTTAGAGGAAGTGAAAGTGATTGGTAATTTGGTTAAGGAAGGAAATGTTCCTGTAGCTGTTACAAAAATTTCTCTTCAAAAAATCACTGAAGAACTTGCCTCACGTGACTTACCAATGCTTTTGAATGGAACTGCTGGTGTTTATGCTACGCAAACCGGTGGTGGTGATGGTGATGCTAGAATTAGCGTTCGTGGTTTTGATCAACGAAATGTTGGAGTTTTGATTGATGGTGTTCCTGTCAACGATATGGAAAATGGTTCAGTTTATTGGTCCAATTGGTTTGGTTTAGATGCGATTACTTCACAAATGCAAGTACAACGTGGATTGGGTGCAACGAAAATTG
>JBILQY010000249.1:0-4457 GCA_044372955.1 Crocinitomicaceae bacterium
TTCTGGAATTGGTAGCAAAAAAGGAGGTTCTTTGAAACAAGAATATGGAACAGGAAACATGCTTCGCACAACTTTTGCTTACAATTCAGGAATGTCTAAAAAAGGCTGGGGTTTCACCGTTTCAGGTTCTTACAAACAAGCTGATGGTTGGGTTTATGGTACTCCAAGTCAAGGTTTCTTTGGTTATGGAAAAGTTTCTAAAAAAATCAACAACCATTTAGTGACATTCTCTGCATTTGCAGCGCCACAATGGCATGGTCAACGTTCATTTAATCAGCCAATTCAGTATTTTGATGCTGATAAAGCAAGAGAATTAGGTGTACAAATTGATTCTTCTCAATTATTCCGTGATATGGGCATTCGTTATAACCAACACTGGGGATATTCAACAAATGCCGATGGTGAAAAGGAAATTAAAAACGAACGTTTGAATTTTTATTCGAAACCTCAAATTACTTTGAAAGATTTCTGGAAAGTCAATGATAAATTAGCGATTTCCAACTTATTGTATATGTCAATAGGTCGCGGTGGTGGAACAGCAATGTTGAATACTTCTGGGATTTTGAGAGATTCAACAGGTTTAATCAATTGGGATTTAATCGAACAAGAAAATAGAGTAAATTCACTTTTCGGGACTCCAAATATCAATCCTTTGTATAGCGATACCGAAATTCAATCAAGTCAAATTTTATTGGCAAGTATCAATAATCACTTCTGGACAGGATATTTAGGACAGTTTAACTACACGGTTTCTAAAAAAATGGAAATTTCTGGTGGTTTAGATGTGCGCTACTACGAAGGAAGACATTATCAGCAAGTACAAGATTTATTGGGTGGCGATTATTTTGTAAGTACAGCTAACAATAATTCTGCAACAGCTATGATGCGCGTTGGAGATCGAATAGCAAAAAATACGTTCAATGCTGACAGAAAAGGAATCGTACAATGGACAGGTGCTTTTGGTCAAGTGGAATATACCGATGAGAAATTCTCTTATTTCGTAAACCTTTCTGGAATTGTTAATGGATATAAAGGTGTTGATTATTTTCAGAAAAAAGTATTGGATTTAGGAGATACGGTTTTACGAATTGGAGCAACAGATACAATAACTTACGATGGTGTAACTTACAATGCTTCATCTGAAGGATTAAAAGATTATGCTACCGATTGGAAATACATTCCAGGTTTTACCTTTAAAACAGGATTTAGTTACAATGTTCACAAAGACGCACATGCTTATGTAAATCTTGGATTCTTAAACAGAACGCCGCAATTTTCTAATGTGATTGATAACAATTCGAATGAATTTTTTGGAATCATCAATAATGAACAAATTATTGCTGTAGAGGGGGGTTACAACTATGCAGGAAAGAAATTTGGAGTAAATTTTAATGCGTATGCAACAAATTGGAGAAACAAACCAATGCCTTTTGGTGTGGCTGTTCCTGACCCACAAGATCCAACAGAATTTATCCGAATTAATATCAATGGTATGAATGCGGTTCACTTAGGTGGAGAAATTGATATTGCTTACAAATTAAACGATAAATGGTCAGCTGAGTTAATGTTCTCCTTAGGTGATTGGTTCTGGAATTCTTCTAAAACTGTTATCGTTCCACAATATTCATTAGAATTTACTTTCGATGCAAAAGGTGTTCACGTTGGTGATGCGGCACAAACAGCACTTGCAGCTTCTTTAAGATATGAGCCAATTAAAAATTTGTATATCAAGATTCAAGCACAACATTTTGATCGCTACTATGCAAACTTTGACCCTTTCTCTTTGCAAGGAGCTAACGGAGGAAGAGATTCATGGAAAATGCCAGCTTATTCTTTAATTAACCTTTTTACCGGTTATAGATATCCATTCAAGTCGGTAGCATTTATCGCAGGTGGTTCTATTACCAATTTATTAAATACCTCTTTTATTTCCGATGCGACTAATAATCAAAACGGATCATTTGATAACTTCGATGCCAATTCAGCAACAGTTATGTTCGGAGGAGGGTTTCGATTTAATGTTTCACTAGGAATACAATTTTAAATTTTAATTATGAGAAAATCAATTTTAACTGGTTTTGTAGCATTTGCAAGTTTATTTGCTTCTGCTCAATCCATTGCTGATGTGCGTAATTTAGGCATCGGTCAAACGGTTACCGTTTCAGGTGTCGTAACAAACGGTTCCGAATTAGGTAATATTCGTTACATACAAGACGGAACAGCAGCAATACCTGCATTTGGAAGCAATTTAAGTTCTGTGCAACGTGGTGATTCAATTACTGCAACAGGTGTTTTATTTGATTTCAGTGGATTATTGGAATTATCTCCAACGTCAAGTTTTGTTAATCACGGCCCGGCTACTTTACCAACTCCATTAATTGTTCCACTTTCTGCAATCAACGAGTCTATCGAAGCGCAATTAGTAAGAGTGGATAATGTTACTTTTGTAGCTTCTGGAAATTTCGCAACTGGAAATTCAACAGTTCAAATAACAGATGGTGTCACTACTATGGATGTCCGTGTAAATGGTTCTACAAATATTGACGGAACAGCAATTCCAACAGGTCCTCAAACGATTATTGCTTTAGTTGGACAATTCAATACAAACTATCAATTGGTTCCAAGAAACTTAAATGATATTTTTGCCTATGTTGCTCCTGCTAAGGAAATCAATGTGAAAATGAATGGAACAACTGTTTTCAATAATGGAACGTATGTTGTTGGCAATACAGCTTCTACAACAATTACAATTGAAAATGCTGGAATTCAAGCGTTAACAGTTTCGGGAACAACTTTAACAGGCACAAATGCTGCAGATTTTTCTACTACTTTATCAACTGCAACCATTCCTGCAACTGGAAATCAAACGTTTACTTTAAATTTCTCACCTTTAGGCACAGGTTCACGTTCAGCAATTATTTCAATTGCAAATGATGATTCTGACGAAAATCCTTATATCATTAACCTTTCAGCTGTAGGAACAGATAACTTAGCAACACAACCAACTGTAAACCCAACGAATTTAACATTTCCTTTAGTGAAAGCTTATACAGTTGGTGGTCAATACACAGCAGGAACTGGTGCTGAAAAATACATCGTTCTTTGGAAAAATGGTTCAGCAATTACAGGTGTTCCAACAGACGGAACTTCATACAAAAGAGGAGATGTTGTTGGTGATGCAAGAGTTGCTTATATCGGAAATGGAACTGGATTTACACCAAGAGGAGTAATTGCTAACCAAAATTATCACTTCGCTGTTTACGCTTTTAATGGAACTGAAGGTTTTGAAAATTATTTGACAACTTCTCCAGCAACTGGAAATGTAACTAGTACTGGATTAAGCATTGGAAATTATTACAGTGGAATCAATTCAACAAGTCCGAACTTTGTTACTGCATTGTCTGCGAAAATTAATCCTCATACATTTGTTTCTTATTTCAATTACAAAACAACTGTTATGAATCAATTTGAAATTAGAGATACAACAAATGGTCAATCGTATGTGACATGTGCTTATTCGGGAGAACGCAAAGTATTTAATGATCCATTTGACTGGACACCAACAGGTTACTCAAGAGAACATACCTATTCACATTCTTGGATGCCAACTTTCCCTGCAGATGAGCCTTCTGAAAAACCAGAATATTCAGATCAACACAATTTATATCCAACGAACTTACAGAATGCAAATACACCAAGAAGTAATTTGCCTTTAGACGTAATTACAGGAGAGGTTGTATTTACTTATTTAGATTGTAAAGTAGGTTACAATAGTTCAAATCAAATGGTTTTTGAACCACGTCCAAGCCAAAAAGGAAATGCGGCGAGAGCAATTATGTATATGGCGACTTGTTACAACGGAATTTCTGGAAACAACTGGCAAATACCAACAAATCAATCGCAAGATATTTTAAAACAATGGCACGAAAGTGATCCAGTTGATAATTATGAAATCGCTCGTCAAGAGTTTGTTTTCTCAACGCAAGCAAACAGAAATCCATACATCGATTCAGCTGATTTTGCTTGTCATGTGAATTTCTCAAACATGACTTATAATTCTTGTTCAATTGGTTTACCTGAGTTATTAAAAAGTAATTTCTCTGTTTTCCCAGTACCTTCAAACAATAAAGTATATGCACAAGTAAATGGCTTGAACATTACAGCTTATAGTGTTACAGACATGACAGGACGTGTAGTTGCTAACAAATCTAAAGTTGAATTACCAGTTTTAGAATTAAATGCTGCTGATTTCAAATCAGGTGTTTATATTTTAAATGTGAATACGATTCACGGTGAAGTTCAACAACAATTTATTATCGAGTGATTTTAAGAAAACTCATATTACTTTTTGCAGGAGCAGGCCTTTGGGCTTGCTCTTCGCATTTGGTGGTAAACGGTAATTCAAACAAAGAAGCTGTTAGCCAAAACGTAAGTGCTGATTCTTCGCTCGTTTCGAT
>JBILQY010000296.1:0-3881 GCA_044372955.1 Crocinitomicaceae bacterium
ACCGATAACGATTGTATTTCTTTTTTCAAACTCAGCAGCTGCTTCTTGGAAAGCGTGAATTTCTGTTGGACAAACGAATGTAAAATCCTTTGGATACCAGAATAAAACTACTTTTTTCTTGTTTTCAACTGCTTGTTTAAGCACGTTTAATTGGTAAGCATCGCCCATTTCGTCGATTGCTTTCACTGAGATGTCTGGAAATTGTTTTCCTACTAATGTTGCCATAGTTTTTATTTTTTATTTGATGATTACTAATTTGGTTGCAAATTTAATTATTTGTGCTTGATTTTACTTAATTGAATTGCCTAACCAAGCATTAAACATCCAATTTGTTTTTTCTTTTTCGCGAATTAAATCACTGATAAAAGCATTTGTTCCTTCATCGTCGATTTCGTTCGATTCTTTCAATAACGCTCTTTCAACAATTAACAACTGTTTTTGTGCGTCTAAAATGTATTGCATTCCTTTGTTACCGTCAATGATTAATTCATTTTCCTTAATAACACTTTTAGAAATGTAATCTGAAAAAGTAGATAGCGGTCTTCCTCCTAGGGTTAAAATTCGTTCAGCTAACGCATCAATTGTGAGCAATGTTGAGTTGTATAATTCTTCATACTTCAAGTGTAATTCAAAGAATTTTTCGCCTTGAATGTTCCAATGAAGCGCTCTCAAATTTTGATAATGTAATTGATAAGATGAAAGTAATTGATTTAAATTTCCGATGTAATTTTCTGAGATATTCATTGTTTAGTTTTTAATTATGGAACAAAGTTAGGGGTGAATAGTTATAATTGTTATCAATATTATTTATATTTTTATCAAATTAATTTATAAATTATGCTTTCAATTCAACAAATGCAATACATCGTTGCTTTGAGTGAAGAACAACAATTTCAAAAAGCGAGCGAACGTTGTTTTGTCACTCAGCCAACTTTATCTATGCAAATCAAAAAAGCAGAGGAAGAATTGGGTCATTTAATTTTTGATCGAAGTTCTTCACCTTTAAAGTTAACAAATTTCGGGATAAATCTGCTACCAATTCTTAGGGAAATATTAAGTGAAAATGAAAAAATCAAGTTGCTAAAAGATAAGCAAAACAATCAATTTATTGAAGAAATTCGACTCGGTGTCATTCCAACAATTGCTCATTTTCTTGTTCCATCTATGTTTGGGATTTGGCAAAAAGAATTAGAAAATGTAAAGCTTTCCATTGAAGAATTAAAAACAACCGAGCTAATTGAAGCCCTCGAGCGTAAAGAAATTGATTTAGCGATTCTCGCAGGACCACATTACGACCCTAGATTGCGTACCATTCCTCTGTTCAATGAAGAAATCCTAATTTATTGTCCAAGTATTGAAGGCTCAGAAATTTCTTTAGAGGAATTACAGAATTTACACCCATGGTTATTAAGTAAAGGTAATTGCTTACGTACCCAAATGATTCATTTTTGTAAACTCAACGATGGCGTTTCTGATGCTTGGAATTATCAAGGAGGAAATATTGACTTGTTGACTAAGATGGTGGATCAAAATGGCGGTTATACCTTGGTTCCTGAAAACATTGATCTAGAAGGGAAAACCGAAAACTTGAAACATTTAACGAGTTCGTTGGGTGTTCCTGCGCGAGAAATCATAGGTTTGTATCCTGAGCGTTCCATTAAAAAAGAAAATGTGGAGCGAATTCTGAGAGAAATTCAATTTAAATACGGCACTAATCGAAAACTAGAACATTATAATTTGTTGAGTTGGAAATAATAGAAAAGTTAAAAACTAAAAGTTAAGAGTGAAAAGTGAATTGAAAATTTTAAATTGCAAATTGCAGATTAATTTTCATTCCTCATTCTCTCATTTCTCATTCTTCATTCAATCATAAAGACTTAAAATCCTAAAATAAATAAAAAACATGAGCGACTTCGGAACCATAATCACCGCAACTAAACAAAATCAGACGCATGGAACAACAGCTGCTTTCACGGAATTGGAAGAAGAAAAACTCACGGATGCCTTAACTTTTTTGATTGTTAAACATCAAGCTTTAACAGCTGAAGGTGACTTAATGAATGCTCAATTTGAAATCACAGAAAAGAATGTTGCAATCGCACCACTTAGCGAACATTATTTTAATGACGATGATTGGGAAGACCAATATGATTTTGTACTTGATAATGAAGCTGATTATGCTGAATTATTGGTTGAAGAACTTGGCCGAAGTTTTCCAACCTATAAATTTGAAACGAAATTAGAGAAATGGTAAAAGAACTAAAACTTTTTGATTAAAAAAAAACTCCTGTCCAACTAATTACTGAACAGGAGTTTTCTTTTTTAAGCTTATTTAATGCTATAGATTCGATTATTCAACAACCAACCTTTTTGTTACTTTTTTACCATCAATTGTCAATTCTACTAAATAGATTCCAGCGTTGAAATTAGAAGTATTTAAATTAACAGACCAAACTCCATTTAATGAACCATAATTTTTTGCTGCCATAACTTTACCTGATAAATCAATTAATTTCATTTCAACAACTGCTTCATTTGAAAGGTTAACGCTGATAGTTGTATTTGACGTTGCAGGATTTGGGTAAAGTTTAACTGTTTCATCCAATTGGTTTTCTAAAGCGTCAAATAAACCAGCATTGCTTCCGTTTACAAAACCATTGGTTACTGCAGTTGCAATTGATGCGGTACCTGCGTTATCTATTTTTCCAGTAGGATCAATTAATAAACCAATAATATGCATTTCATTTTCTTCCCAAGTTGCAGGTAATTCAAACGTAAAATTTAAAGTATGACTTTCACCAGCATTAACGCTTGCAGGGAAACTATTAGTGTATCCAGCAAAACTTGGTGCAATTGCTCTAGCAACATGGTCGTAAACCATTTGAGCTGCTGGTACAGGATTTGGTTTAGTTTCAAATCCACCCATAACCCCATTTCCACCGCCAGCGTATGAATTAGATTGGTTGTAACCTGAACCTGTTCCTGTTACTCCGTCCTCTGTTAGAACACAAGCTAATTTGTAATTGCTATTAGCGCTTGCTGTAAAATTCGCAGTTACTGAAACATTTAATGTTCTTGTTGTTTCGTCCCAAAGTGCACCATTTACTAATGTTGCTTTTGGAGCGACTTGAAGACGTTGGAAAAATTGTGAGGACATAGCAGAAGGATCTACATCAACTCCTCTATCTACTGTTGCGCTTGGGTAACCAGAAATTAAGTTTCCAAATGCTGCATCATATTCCGTAATTGTCATTGGGTCACCGTTGTGAACAGCAATTCCAACCCAATAACCATCATATTTTTGTGTAAATTGTTCCATGAAAACAGCTCCTCTTGGACACCATTGGCACCAAGTTCCTGTTCCTTCTTCGCTTACCACTAATTTTCCTGCAGCTGGAACAATTGGATTAATACTCGTAATTAAGGTGTCATCTGATTGAATATCATCATTTCCTCCATTTACATTTGAAACAATTGCTGTATAATTTGAGTTTCCTGCAACTAATGTAATTGCTGGCATTGTCACCAAATAACTAGCAAGACTTGCAATGTTTTGACCAGTAACAGCAGCTGAATAGTTCATTCCATTGTATTCAAAATCAACATCAAAAGAGTTGACAACAGAAGTTCCACCATTTAATACACGAACTTGAGGCGTAAAAGTTTGACCCGCAATTTCTCCAGTAGTAATAATTTGTGTTGTAAGTGCATTTAAAGTTGGTAATGTATAGGTTTCATGGTCAAAACTTACATCATCTACAAAGAACTGACTATTTTGAATCGGGAAATAATCTACAGAAGCCACAGTATTTATACCATTTGTCCACGTTGCAAATAATTGATCATTTACATAAGCTTTCCATACTTTTAAAGTTAGATTC
>JBILQY010000311.1:0-3712 GCA_044372955.1 Crocinitomicaceae bacterium
CAACAATTTTTAAGTTGAACCAAGTTGCTGGAGTGTAAGCACCAACGGCTAAATCAGCTGTTGTACCGTCATCAATTCGAATTACACCACCATCCATATTAACGTTTAATGTGTAGGTAGTACCCGCTGTTAATGCACCTTGAATATTAAAATATCCATTTTTACCAGAATTTATGTAAAAGTTGTTTTCTAATGTAAAAATGCCACTGTTGTAAACTTGTCCAAATTTTAATAATACATCTTGGGGTCCACCATTTGCAGCTGTTGATGCGAAATAAATGGATTGTAAACCACTTAATGCTTGATTATTAGTAGTTTTAACATCTTCTGTGTTTCCTTCAGTTCCTGACCAAGTTGACCAATTGGTTGATTGTGGCCCAATGTAGGAACCAAGTGCATAGCTTTCAAAGTCATCTGAAAATAATTGTCCAAAGGATAAATTAGAAGCAAATAAAACTGACGCGAGCAAAGTAAATTTTCTCATTTCTTGTTTGATTTATAGTTTTAGAGAATGAAGATACAAAATTAATTTATAGATAAATTAATTTTTATTTATGGATTTACATTGACCTAACTTTTATTTTAAAGAAATTGAGCTAATTGATATTTGTCAATCCTTTATCCATTGAAGCTTTTCTAACTCTACTTTTAATCTTGCATTACCAAAAATTACAGAAATTGTTTTTCCTGAAAAAGACTCTACGGTTCCTTTTTGTTTAGTAGCAATAAGCTGAACTGTCGATCCTACTTTAATTTTAGCTTGCTGATTCAAATCCTCTTCAACTACGATTTTTTTTGGCCTCTTAGGTGATTTAGATTGCTTTAGTGTTAATTCCTTTTGTTTTTCTTGTTGAACTTTAAGTTCTGTTTTGGATTTTTCTAAACGTAAAAACTGGCGCATTTCTTCAATTAATGCGTTGTTTGCGTCCTTTTTACGCGACTTCACATTGAACTTTTCAATGAAGGAAAGCATTTTTTTTCCTGCAATTAACTGTTTGTTGTTGTTTTCAGAAAGAAGTTGTTGTGATTTTAAACGTTCGTCAAGTTTTTCTTTTCGTTCTGTAAAAAACAGCCTTGCTTCTTCTGCATTCTGTTGTGCTTCTTGATGTTCTTTCGTAAGTCTTTCTAAATAGTTTTTCTCTTTCTGTAAATCGTTAAGTAAACGATCGAGTTTCACTTTTTTCTCGTCGAGTAATCCTTTTGCAGTTTCTATCAATGCATCTGGAATTCCATTCATTTTAGCCACTTCAAAAGTAAATGAACTTCCAGGCTGACCAATCGCAAATTCATACTTGGGTTTCAACGTTTCAGAATCAAATAACATACAGCCATTCACTGCATTTTGTAGCATATTTGCTTTCAATTTTATGTTTCCGTAATGTGTTGTTATGACTCCAAAAGCAGATTTATTGTAAATTTCTTCAAAGAAAACTTCAGCAAGCGCTCCACCTAATTCAGGATCTGAACCAGTTCCAAATTCATCTAATAACAAAAGCGTTCTTGAATTAGCAACTTGCAAAAAATGATGCATCCGTTGCAAACGATAAGAATAGGTGCTAAGTTCATTTTCAATAGATTGATTGTCGCCAATGTCTGAGATTATTTGTTGAAAAAAACAAACTTTACTGTTTTCATTTACGGGAATCAATAAACCTGACTGAAGCATTAATTGCAGTAAACCAATCGTTTTCAATGTAATACTTTTTCCGCCAGCATTGGGGCCTGAAATCACCAACAAGCGGTTTTTTCCATTTATGACAATGCGTTGAGGTTTTGTTTCCTTTCTATTTAAGCTATTATTTCTGCGCAATATTGGATGAAAAGCTTCCACTAACTCAAAATCAACTTTGCGATTTATACCCGGCAAAACAGCTTTCATTTCTAGTGCCAACTTACACTTTGCATTCACAAAATCAAACAGTACCAAGGCCTTTTGATAAGCAGATATCAAGGGTGCATAAACAGAAATTAAACGTGTTAATTGCTTAAGAATGCGGTGGATTTCTTTTCGCTCATCGTCCAATAAAAATTCCATCTCGTTATTCAAGGGAACATTTACAAGGGGTTCAACATAGGTCAAACTACCCGTTTTACTGGATCCATGTACATTACCTGGAACTTTTCGTTTGAAAGAAGAAACAACTGTTAAAACACGTCTTTCACTAATAAAACCTTCTGTTACATCACCCAATAACTTGTATTTTATGAGCTTACGCATTTCTCGTTCGAAATTTCGATTAATTTGATTGCGTAGGGTTTTAATGCGTTGTCGAATTTCAGCCAATTGAGGTGATGCATCATCCTTTACATTTCCTGCGCGGTCAAAAATCTCATCTATTCGTTTGTTTATCTCCTCATTAAACTCGCAATCTTTTAGGATTTTGGAAAGTAAAGGATAACGATTAAATCGTGTCTCAAAAAATTTTAATAAGCGATTAATAAGATCGGAAGCTTGGTAAATCCGGCGGAAACCTTCAATTGAAATTACAGCGTCTTCGATTGTCAACAACTTGTTTTCACTTTCTAGTTCCTCAAAATCAATTGCTGGAAGTGTATCGTTTACAACTCTAATTTGACGTAATTCATCCAACTGTTTGAGTTCAAATTCTAGCTTAGTAAAATTACTAGTTGGGGCAAGTTTTCTGATTTTTTCCTGCGCCGTTTTTCCAATACAAAATTGTTCCAGCCAATCAGTAATGACATTGAATTCTAAATCCTGTAAAGTTTGTGTATCTGTTGCTAACATCGTCTGCAAAGCTAAGAACATTTGATGGTTTGAAAGGTTCAACTTTAAACTGATTTTAATGGATGAATTTTCTCTAGCAACTCAAAATTATTTTTTTAGACTTTACGTTATTATGTTTAAAAATTCGAGTAAGTTTTCGATTTGTTCTTCTTTGCCTTCCTTTAATTCCTCAGAACTTAATTGCATGACTTTTAATCCAGGAACAGAAGAAATCCAAGTTTCTATTTTGTCCGCTTCTTTTTTAATCAACTCAATTAAAGGAGCTGGTACAAGGTCAATTTCCGATTTTTGAAATTTATTTTTTACAAATGAGTCGATTAACTCGTTTTCTGGGAGATGGAGTTGTAAAAGTTTATAGTTCAATCTGGGTGGTAAAAATGAAAGTCGATGACTCGGAATAAAAATAATTTTGCCAATATAATTTTTTAAGAATTCACTTGATTGATGTAGGTTTGCTAGTTCATTTTTTAAAATTTCTGGTGATATAAAAGGTACTGTGAGTTCGTTGAAGAGTTTGAAAAAGGATGCGTAATCACAGTGTTCAATTCCAGTACAAATTGTAATTTCTCCCGCAATATTGTTTGCTAAATAATTACTACTTAACGATGCCTTCTCAGGTGATTTTAATTCATTTGTGTAAATTTCTACCAACCATTTATGAGCTTTGGTCATTCCAGGAGTTAGTCGAATAGCTATTTCAAAGGCTTTAGCTGCATCCTCAAAATTTCCAAGTTTATATAGTGTTTCACCTAAATGATAATGGGCATTCGGAAAGTAAAAATCGGATTCTAAGGATAACAAAAATTCTTCTATAGCCTCGTTTAGTAAATTTCTTCTTAAGAAAGTTATTCCTAAACCGTAATGAGCAGGAGCATTCGTATCGTCAATTGCCAATGCTGTGATAAATTGTTTTTCTGCAGCATCGTACTGTTTTCTTTCCAAAAGAATCTTAGCAATGTTAGAAGC
>JBILQY010000117.1:0-7523 GCA_044372955.1 Crocinitomicaceae bacterium
TCGCTTAATCGATGTTGAATTACCTAATTCATACGAAAAGTTTAATCTTCTTTTTTCGCAATCAAGTAAAACGGTTAAAGAAATTGCGTTTTGGACAAATTTTAAAAGCGTAAATCTTTTTGCTGAAGGTTTATTGAATCAATTGGGTTATACTAAACAAGGAAATGGTTCAACAGAGAGTTCGTTAAAAGTTCTAACTGAATTTTGGGAACAAAAAATTGATCTTTCAGGAATGATTTTAAAAGACGGAAGTGGCTTGTCAAGAAGTAATGCCATCAGTGCAAATCACTTTTGTCAACTGTTAAATTACATGTACAAGTCAAATAATTTTGTTGACTTTAAAGAAACTTTGCCTGTAGCCGGGAAATCAGGTACTATTTCTAGTCTGTGTAAAGGTCAAATGGGTGAAGGTAGGATTTTCGCCAAAAGTGGAACAATTAGCAATGTAAAGGCATACGCAGGATATGTTTATTCTAAAAGTGGAAAGAAATTTGCTTTTTCGATTTCTGTTAATAATTACAATGGTTCATCAGCGGATCTTCAAAACAAAATCGAAAAGGTTTTGAACGCAATCGCAACCTATTAATCCTTCAATTCTATTTCTAATATTTTAGTCCAAAAATTTTGGATGGTATCATTATCTGCTTGAATCATTTGCGGAACAATACTAGCAGGAGAAAAACCAGGAGTTGTATTGACTTCGATTACGTGAGGAATACCATTTACGACCATAAAATCAATGCGTGCAATAGATTTTAACTGAAGTAATTGATAGACATTTTTTGCTTGTGTTTGAACTTTTTCTTTGATTTCATCTGAAACTCGAGCAGGTGTAATCTCTTGTGATTTTCCGTTATACTTCGCTTCGTAATCAAAGAATTCATTTTCAGAACAAATTTCTGTTAACGGCAAAGCATGTAATCCATTTTTCGTTCTGTAAACACCACAAGTTACTTCAGTTCCATCCAGAAATGCTTCGATCACAACTGTTTTTCCCTCCTTGAAAGCAGTTTCTAGCGCTGGAGTCAATTCAGTAATTTCTTTGACTTTTGAAATTCCATAACTGGAGCCAGAATCAGAAGGTTTAACAAAAACAGGTAAACCTAGCGTTTCGACGATTTGTTCGTTTGAAAATTGATTAATTGAATTCAAAAACAAGGATTTTGCCACCGGAATATCAAAAGATTTCAAGAATTGATTGCAATACCATTTATCAAACGAAAGCGAGGAAGCTAAAACACCCGAGTTAATATAAGGTATGTTTTTCATGTCCAGTAGAGCTTGAATCTTTCCATTTTCTCCAGGATTTCCATGAATATATACTAATCCCAAATCAATTTTTATTTCTTGTCCATTTTCCTGAAATGAAAACTGATTTAAATCAAATGAAACTTTAGATTTATCGGCTAATTCTACTTCCCAACCTGTAGTTTGTACAATTATTTTATAAACTGAAAACTGTTTTGGGAAATGTGTTTTAATGGTATCTGCACTTTTAATTGATATTTCAAATTCAGAGGATAAACCACCACAAAACAAGCCTACGTTTTTCATACTTTTCGATTATTGAACGAAATTAATTTTTCTAATTCATCACAAAATCGATTCTAAAAAAAGTTATTAGTCGTACGATTGTTAAAACAGACCACGCGATTTTTACTAATTTCGCATTCATGCGTATTTTATATATCCTACTGTATCCTTTTATGTGTCTCGCAGTTTTTCTTTTTTACAGAAGAATTGTTTCGATAAATAAACCAAAATCTATCTTCAATCGAACTATTTATGCTGGAAATCATGCTGCATCTTTTATGGATCCATTGGTTGTAGCTACAAATAATAGAGCTGTGCTTTATTTCATGACGCGCTCAGATGTTTTTACAACTTTTTCCAAACCATTTCTTTGGGCTTTTCACATGTTACCTATTTATCGTCAGCAAGATGGAGTTGACACAAAGGAAAAAAATGCAGAGGTTTTCCAAAAATGTACAGATGCTTTAGCTGCGAAAAAGAATTTATTGATTTATCCAGAAGGTTTGACTGACGATGTTTTTATCAGAAGACTTAAACCAATAAAAAAAGGCGCGGTAAGAATTGGTTTTATTGCCCTTGAAGCTTCAAATTGGAAAGAAAAAGTTTATGTTTCTGCATTAGGTTGTAATTATACCTACCCAAATGCCATGCGAAGTGAACTTTTGATTTCAAATTCAGATCCAATTTGTTTAAACGATTATAGAGTTGAATACGAAGCAAATTCTTATCAAGTTATTGCCGATTTAACAGCCAAAGTGGAGGAGTTGATGAAAGCTCAAATCACGCATATTGAACGCGAAGAATGGAGCGAATTCCACGAGCAAATTATGATTATCTCGGGTAAAGGAATGAATTACTTGACTTATGATAAATCACTTTCATTGGAACAAAGATGGAAGTATTCACAAAAACTCGCGAATTGGTTGAATACTTTTAGTGAAACGATACCAGTTGAAATTGAAAGATTGAAGTCACAGCTATCAACTTATTTTGAGCAATTAAAAAAATCTGAAATTCTCGATTGTTACTTAAAAGCAAAAAAAGATAATTCTTACAATGTCTTTTTGAATTTGTTTGTAATAATTGTACTTTTCCCATTTGCAACCTTAGGAGCTTTACATTGTTATTTGCCTTATCGTTTCGTGAAGAATTTCGTTGAAAAGAAATTTAAACGCGATGTGTTTTGGGGTTCAACCAAAATGGTTCTTGGAATGTTTATCCTCAGTTTATTCAATGTGCCAATCGTCGCAGTTTTGACAAATTACCTGAATCAACCTTTTTGGATTGGATTAATTTATTTCGTTTCTTTAAGTATGTTTTGGCTTAGTTTTGTAACCGTCAAACTAAAAATCAATCAATTTGTTAGAATGTCAAAAATAAAGCGATTGAATACAGATGAGTTGGTTAAAATGCGTCAAGAATTGGAAGAACGAATTCAACAAATTGCACCTAAATTTTAATATTTTCATTGACTGAAAGAACTAAAAATGGAAAACGAAACGATTACAACTAAAATAAAAAAACCAAAATGGCTTCGCGTTAAATTACCAACTGGTGAGAATTACAAAAAAGTTAGAAGTTTGGTTGATGAACACAAATTACACACGATTTGCGAAAGTGGAAGCTGTCCAAATATGGGAGAATGTTGGGGTGAAGGCACAGCAACTTTTATGATTTTAGGAAATATTTGTACACGTTCTTGTGGTTTTTGTGCGGTAAAAACGGGAAAGCCGGAAGAAGTTGACATTTACGAACCGGGACGTGTTGCGAACAGTGTGAAAATCATGGGTGTTAAACACGCGGTTATTACTTCTGTTGATCGCGACGACTTAAAAGATGGAGGTTCTGAGATTTGGGCGCAAACGGTTCGTGCCATTCGTCAACAATCACCGCACACAACAATGGAAACCTTAATTCCAGATTTCGCTGGAAAATGGGAAAACTTACAAGTGATAATTGATGTGGCTCCGGAAATTGTTTCTCATAATTTGGAGACAGTTAGAAGATTGACTAAGCAAGTACGTATTCAAGCGAAATACGACCGAAGTTTAGAAGTTTTATTCCGTTTAAAAAAAGGAGGAATGCGAACAAAATCTGGAGTGATGCTTGGATTGGGCGAAACGCCCGCTGAAGTGTTAGAAACTATGCAAGATTTAGTTGCTGTTGGAGTTGATATTTTAACTTTAGGTCAATATTTACAACCTACTTTGAAACATCTTCCCGTTGCTGAATTTATCACCCCAGAGCAATTTGATTTTTACAAAGAAGAAGGTTTGAAAATGGGCTTTCGCTATGTGGAAAGTGGACCGCTTGTACGTTCGTCTTATCACGCAGAGAAACATTTATTCTAATTCAACTGGAAGATAACAGTGTGTTAAATTAAATTTAATGCTTGAAAAGTACTTTTTCAATTGAAAAATCTTTATTTTCGGGCTGAATATGCGTAAAAATCTTGCTGTTGTATTTCTTGGTTTTATTTTGTTTTCTTGTTCTTTAGATACAAATCAAGAAAAGAGCCTAAATAAATCAATCATAAAATATTTATTTAGTATCAACCGCGAATTAAAACTTTCAATAGCAGCAGCAACTCATCCATTGATTTTACGTGAGTTAAAAGAAGATGGTCACGAAAAACTTAAAAACTATTTAGCTCCGAAATACAATATTTGGACAGATGCGGTAATTGGAAAAACCAAAATTAAAGGTGATATAATTCACATTGAGTTAAAAGTCGCGCAAGTGAGTAAAGAGACTTATGAAAAAAATGACAAGCGCATTCGACTTTATGCTATTAGTGAAGACAATGGAAAAAATTGGTACTTCGTTGACTATAAATTATACGAGTCCGATTATTGTAAAAAATTCAAGCGCATATTAAAATGGTAAAAAAGCTACTCATCATTTTCTTTTTTTATTCCTTTACAACCATTGCACAAGGCTGGCAACCAATGGGAAGTCGTTCTATGTCTTTATCGAATGCAACGGTAGCTTTAGAAGATGTTTGGGCTTATCACCACAATCCTGCTGCACTTTACAACTTGAAAAAAATTGAATTCGGAGTATCTTATGAAAATCGCTTTTTAATGAAAGAACTGCAGTCACAAGGCTTAGTTGTCGCGATTCCAATAAAAAACGGTGTAATTTCAATTGGTTCACAGTCTTTTGGTTATAATCAATTTAGAACTTTTAGAAATGGTCTAGGCTATTCAATGAAATTGGCTGAATTTTTATCCATTGGTGTGCAGTTAAATCATCATTTTGTGAGAATAAATCCCGCTTATGGTAACCATCAAACTGTAACAGCTGAAGTTGGAGCTTTGGCTAAAATCAATGAAAAATGGTCGCTTGCATTTAGTGTATTCAATATTACAAGAAACAGACTTTCAGAATTTGCAGAAGATAGATATTCAACCATCATGCGACTTGGAACTAAGTTCTCTGTTTCTGAAAAAGTACTTTTTCTCGCCGAAGCAGAGAAGAACGTTGACTACAGTATTCGTTTTAAAACAGGAATTGAATATTTGCCGTTAGACAACTTTTATGTAAGAGGAGGATTTGCAACCGCACCAATTGAATTTAGTTTTGGTTTAGGTTATGCCTTTTCAGGAAAATATAAGTTAGACCTTGGGTCAGCTTATCATCAGATTTTAGGTTGGTCACCCAATTTTTCATTCACCATGCAATTGAAGTAATGAAGGTAGTTCTTGGAATCATCTTTTTCTTTTCAATTTATTTTGTTCTCGGACAAGATAAGGCAGAGATAATTCAACAACGTATTGAGTTTATTTCTGAGCAATTACAAGCAGAGGAAATAGATCTAACAAATATTATTGAACAATTAGATTATTTTTATGAAAACAAAATAAATCTCAATACCACCAATGGTGAAGATTTAGAACAATTATATTTACTTACTCAAGTTCAAATTAATGATTTGTTATTGCACAGAAAAGCTTTTGGGAAATATATTACTATTTACGAATTACAAAGTTTAAAATACTGGGATTTAACTACAATTCAATTAGTTCTTCCGTTTGTTAGAGTGGATGATAAACTTGATAATCTCCACATAACTTTTAAAGAAGCAATGAAGGAAGGGAAATTCGAATTATTTCTTCGTTACCAACCAACATTTCAGCAAAAACAAGGCTATCAAAAGGTTTCCGATTCATTATTACAAAACTCAAACAATTATTATTACGGAAATTCAGATCGATATTACACCCGATTTAGATACACCTATAAATCAAATATAAGTGTTGGTTTTACGGGTGAAAAAGATCCAGGAGAACAATTTTTTAAAGGTTCACAAAAAAACGGATTTGATTTTTACTCAGCTCACGCTTTTTTCAAAGGTGGTAAATATATTAGTGCTGCTGTTGTTGGTGATTACCAAGTTCAAGTTGGACAAGGTTTAAATATTTGGTCAAGTTATGCTTTTGGTAAAACAGCTGATATTGCTACAATGAAACGAACAGCCAATCCATTGAAAGCATACACATCTGTTGATGAAGCTCGTTTTTTACGCGGAGCTGCTGTTGATTTATCTTATGGTAATTTTGATTTGTTGTTATTTGCTTCCAGAAAAAAAGTCGACGCAGCAACAATTGCAGATTCTAATTTTGAGGATTTAGAATTTATTTCAACAATCGATTTGTCAGGATTACATCGTACAAATAGAGAAATTGCAAAAATGAATGGACTTACAGAATCGATTGCTGGAGCTAATTTAAGATATGCATTTGGAGGGCTAAAACTTGGTGGAACTTTTGTTTATCAAGGTTATGATAAAGACTTCGTAAAAGATGTTAGGAATTATAATCAATTTGATTTCAGAGGCAAATCGATGGTTTCAGGAAGTTTTGATTACAGTTATGTACTCAAAAACATCAATTTCTTTGGTGAAGTTGCTCACAATTTTAATAATTATCAAGGTCAAAAACAAGGAGGTTTAGCTATGGTTCATGGCGCTCTAATTTCTCTAGATGCAAAAGCAAGTATTGGAATTCTTTATCGAAATTACGCCCGCGATTATCAAACATTTTACAATGCTGGTTTTTCAGAAGGTAGCAATACACAAAATGAAAAAGGGCTCTATGCAGGTTTAAAACTCAAACTTAATTCCAAATGGTCATTGAATGGTTATGCGGATATTTTTCAATTCCCTTGGATGAAATATTTAGTTGACGCGCCTTCCTCAGGTCATGAATTTTTAATTCAACCTGTTTATAAACCAAATAAGATTTTTGAAATCTACGGCCGATTTAGGCAACAGTTAAGACAAAGAAACAGCCGTGATTCTGATGGAACAGTTACAGAAATTGAAGATGTGCTTCAGAGAAATTATCGATTAAATATTTCGTACACAGTAAATGAATTTTTTACGCTGAAAAGTAGAATTGAATATGTTACCTTGAATAGAAAAAGCAACAATCCAGAAGATGGATTGATGTTCACACAAGATTTTGTTTTCCGTCCGAAAAGTTTTCCAATAGACGTTGCATTGCGTTATGCCTTGTTTGATACTGATTCTTATGACACACGAATGTATTCTTTTGAAAACAATGCACTTTATGTTTTTGCTGTCCCGGCCTATTATTATCAAGGTTCAAGAGCATATATTTTAGTAAGATATTCATTTGCTCGTCATTTTGATTTATGGGTAAGATATGGAGAATTCCTTTACAATAATCGTACGACGATAAGTTCTGGAGCAGAGGAAATTAAGGGAAGTAGAAAGTCAGATTTCGTTGTTCAGTTAAGAATGAGTTTTTGATTTCGTTCTTTTTAAAAAAAAAAATCATTTTTTTTTGTTACGTTTTATAGTGTGTTGCGTTATGAGCTATAAGTAGGGACTGCAAGCCTTACGAATCTCCAAAATCAAACTAGATAAAACCAAAAACAATGGCAGTGAACTTATTGTATCACCAAAGTACATTTCGTCTGGAAGATGAAATGAGCTTAATCGAAATTGCTAAGAAAGACCCTCG
>JBILQY010000118.1:0-7500 GCA_044372955.1 Crocinitomicaceae bacterium
TTCTGACCCAATTGCACCAAAGCATCTCCAATCGAAGCGTCACCGTGTGGGTGATATTTCATCGTGTTCCCGATGATGTTCGCTACTTTGTTGTAACGTCCATCTTCCATTTCCTTCATCGAATGCAAAATGCGTCGTTGTACAGGTTTCAAACCATCGTACAAAGAAGGAACAGCACGTTCGAGAATTACGTAACTGGCATAATCTAAAAACCAATTTTCGTACAAGCCACCCACAGGAATGACTTTTTCATCTACTTTTTTATGCTCGAAAGGATTGTGTTCGTCACCCTTTTCCAAGTTTGCATCTTCAATTTCGTCCTCTGCCATAATTAAGAAGCTTGTTCAAGATCGTCTGGATGCGTATCTGCAAGAATTTCTTCTGCAATGTCTTTCTCCACACGAAGGTTATCAATAATAAAATCTTGTCGTTCTGGTGTGTTTTTACCCATAAAATACGATAAAATCGAATCAATCGAATTGTCTTTGGATAATAAAACTGGTTCCAAGCGAATGTCTGCACCAATAAAATGTATGAACTCGTCCGGTGAAATTTCACCCAAACCTTTGAATCGTGTTATTTCAGCTGCTTTTCCAATTTCTGCAATCGCATTTCGGCGCTCTTCCTCGGAATAACAGTAAATTGTTTTTTTCTTGTTGCGCACACGGAACAAAGGCGTTTGCAAGACATACACGTGGTTTCGTTTTACCAAATCTGGAAAAAACTGTAAGAAAAACGTCAATAACAACATACGAATGTGCATTCCATCGACGTCGGCATCGGTTGCAATTACGATTTTGTTGTAACGCAAATTATCCATATCGTCTTCGATGTCTAAGGCCGCTTGAATAAGGTTGAATTCCTCGTTTTCATAAACTACTTTTTTCGTCAATCCGTAGCAGTTCAAAGGCTTACCACGCAAAGAGAAAACAGCTTGTGTGTTCACATCTCTTGATTTCGTGATTGAACCACTTGCAGAATCACCCTCAGTAATGAACAAGGTTGTATTCTCACGGTTTTCGTCTTTTAAATCTGTCAAATGCGTACGGCAATCGCGCAATTTTTTGTTGTGAAGGTTTGCTTTTTTGGAACGCTCACGTGCAATTTTACGAATACCAGCCAATTCTTTGCGTTCGCGCTCGGATTGTTTGATTTTCTTTTCAATCGTTTCTGCCACCTCAGGATGACGGTGCAGGTAATTATCTAATTTGTCTTTCAAGAAATCGTTGATGAACGCACGCATGGATTTTCCACCCGGTTCAATTTCTTGCGACCCTAATTTTGTCTTTGTTTGAGATTCGAAAACAGGCTCAATCACTTTAATCGCAATTGCGGCAACAATCGACTGACGAATATCAGACGCTTCGTAGTTTTTATTGTAAAAATCGCGAATCACTTTTGCAACTGACTCACGGAAAGCACTTTGATGCGTACCACCTTGTGTGGTGTGTTGTCCGTTGACGAATGAATAATAATCTTCACCATACGTTCTACCGTGTGTGAAAGCCACTTCGATGTCCTCGTCTTCGATGTGAATGATTGGGTAAAGAGAATCGCCGTCCATGTTGTTTTCCAACAAGTCTTTCAAACCATCTTTTGATTGGAACTTTTCACCGTTGTAATAAATCGCTAATCCGCGGTTCAAGTAACAGTAATTCCACATCATTTTATCCAAATACACCGTTTTGAAAGCGTACTTTTTGAAAATCGTTTCGTCGGGAATAAATTCTACGTAAGTCCCGTTTTGCTCGTCTGTTTTTTCGATGGGATATTCTTTTACCAATTCTCCTTTATCAAAATCAGCACGTTTTTTCTCTCCTTCACGAACGGAGTAAACCGAGAAATAAGAAGAAAGTGCATTCACAGCTTTCGTACCGACTCCATTCAAACCAACCGATTTCTTGAAGGCTTTGGAATCGTATTTTCCACCTGTATTCATTCGTGAAACAACTTCAACCACTTTTCCCAACGGAATACCACGACCGTAATCGCGCACGCTTACTTTTCCGTCTTTTACTTTAATGTCGACGCGTTTGCCATTCCCCATCACAAATTCATCGATACAGTTATCGACTACTTCTTTTACGAGGATATAAATTCCATCATCCGCAGCGGCGCCATCACCGAGTTTTCCGATGTACATCCCTGGACGCAAGCGAATGTGCTCTTTCCAATCGAGGGAGCGTATGTTGTCTTCAGTATATTGATTTTCAGCCATTTTTATGTAGAATTCTTCAATTTAACAAAAATAACTGATAAACAAAGAAATGATTAGTAACTAAACGTAATTTATGAACGCAAATTAGTTGATAACAAGGGGATGGAATTATGAATTTTTAATTTTTAATGTTGAATTATGACCATCTTAGCCTATTTATTCTCTAATGTGATTTCAAAAATTAATCAATTTGCATTGAAACAATCAAAATGATTAGTTGAGTATTTAAACCTATATTCTCAATTTTATTCCGCTATTGCGAACTTACATTTAAACATGAAAAGTGATCAATTAAAGTTGGTTTTTTACGCTCAATTTTCTTCCTTTCGATGCATTGCATCCAATAAATCCAGCACCATATCTTCTAAGGTTCCTGAACCAGAAAGTTCACCCATGAGTCCGTATAACGGTGCGGTTTTGGTACTTGCTTTTGGATCATTAATTTTATCGATGGAACTTTTAAACATCGCTTTTAACCACGATTCAGGTAAAACTCCAGCTGCTTTCGAAACTACTTTTTGTTGAATCGAAGCGCCAACATTTGAGATGGAAAATGCAGTTAATTTTGCAACAGATTCTTTCAAATCTTGAATAAATTCGTCGGCATACGCCACATTACCATGAGAAACAGTTAAATGTAAACTTGGTGGCTCCATCTGACGGTCTAAGTGCCAACCTCTATCAGTAAGTTCATCACCTAGTTGATAAATGTCAAGTTTTCCAGTTGAACGAAAGGAGAAAATAGGACCAAAAGGTTGACCATTTACCGCAATTCCTTCTATGGTGTTGATAGCTTGTTGAATTTTTTTAGCAGCTTCTTGTGTTTCTTTTGCCATTTTTTGGTAGCCAGGCAAACCTAAATGCTTCATTATCGACCAAGCTGCGGCGATTACACCTCCTGAACGCGAACCTGAAAAAGAGGGTGAAGCATATAATCCTCCAGGCCATTCTGTGTAAACATAATATTGTTTTTTACGAAACTCACGATCTCTATAAACCACAGCTGACGAACCTTTTGCGCCGTAACCATATTTGTGAATATCTAACGAAATAGAACGAACGCCCGCTAGACGAAAGTCAAAAATGGGAACATTTTCACCAATTTGCTCTAGAAAAGGTAGGATATAGCCACCAACACATGCATCCACATGCATCCAAAGATTTTTTTCAATTGCTAAATCACTAATTTCTTTCAATGGATCAATGTAACCATGCGGATAAGCAGGGGAGGAGCCAACAATCATAATGGTGTTTTCGTCAATTTTAGAACGAAAGTCTGCCATATCAGGAACTAAATCAAAGCCCGTACATTTTGCCAATCTTACCTCAATTTCAAAATAGTAAGCAGCTTTTAAAAAGGCGGGATGAGCAGTTGATGGAATGACAATGTTCGGTTTTTTTAAATCTTTATTTAAGTCTTTCGCATATTTTTTGGCTGCCTTCATTGCACACATTATACTTTCTGTTCCTCCTGAGGTCATACTACCAGCAGCGTTTTCTGGTGCATGTAATAATGAACAAGTCATCGAAATAACCTCACTTTCCATTCGTTTCAAACTTTTGAAAACAGAAGGGTTTAGTGCATTTTCAAAGAAAAAAGTTTCATAAGCTTTAAATAACAACTGCGCAACTTCTTCCCCGGGATAAAAAACAAGACTAAAAGTTCGTCCGCGTTTCCAATTAGCATCTTGATCTGAAAATTGTGCCAATTGTTTTTTAATCTCTTCTTGTGAAGTGCCTTGAGCTGGAAAAGGAATATGCATTTTTTAGTGTTTTTTAGTGAGGATTCGTTGCTTTAAAATTACTGTTTTTTCGGATTCAAAGGAGATGTTGAAAGTGAGATTTTATTCAAATAAATCAACCCAAGTAAACCCACGACAAAAAAGATAGTTAAACCTAGAACGCTATTGCGCATGGTTCCAGAAAGTTGTAACAGTAAACCATAAGATGCTGTTCCTAAAACGATGGCCACTTTTTCTGTCAATTCATAAAAACTAAAGAACGAAGAATTGTTTTCCATTTCAGGAATAAGTTTAGAGAAAGTTGAGCGCGAAAGACTTTGAATTCCTCCCATGATTATTCCAACTACTGCTGCCATCAAGTAGAATTGAAGATGTGTGGTGACAAAAAAAGCGCTGATACAGACCAAAACACAAACAACTACTGCGCTGATCAATACTTTTACATTTCCATATTTTGCTGACATTTTCGAAAATAAATTAGCACCTGGAATAGCAATAAGTTGTAACAAAAGCATGGAAATGATTAAACCTTCCAATGGCAGTTTTAATTCGATTTCACCGAAAAGACTTGCAAAGTACATAATGGTTTGAAAACCCATGGCATAAAAGAAAAACGAAACTAAAAACCAACGCATCAAGGGTGTTTTTTGAACAATTTTAAATACACTTGAAACTTCTTTGTATCCTTTGGTTAGTACTGATTTGGTTATTTCGAATCCTTTTTTGTCGTTTGGTAAATTTTTGAAGGAATATTGTGCAAATCCTGCCCACCAAATTCCAACAGAAAGAAAAGCAATTTGCGAAGGGAGTTTTCCGTCTGTAATTCCAAAAGTTTTAGGGGAAAGTACCACTATTAAGTTTATAATCAATAGAATAACACTTCCGATATATCCAAAAGAATAACCTTTTGCACTTACTTTATCCATTTGATCGGCTGTCACAATTTCAGGTAAAAAAGCATTGTAGAAAACCAAACTTCCTGCATAGCCAATGGTTGCCAAGCCAAAACAAACAACACCAAAAACTAAATTTGTACCATCAAAGAAAAACAAGGCTGAACAAGCTAAGGAACCTAAATAGGTGAAAAATTTCATAAACAGTTTTTTCTTGGAGGAATAATCAGCGATTCCTGAAAGTAAGGGGTTTATAAATGCGATGATTAAAAATGCGGTAGATAAGGTGTAAGAATATAAAACGGTATTTTTCAACTCAAAACCAAGAAATTGAACAAGATCATTTTTTCCAGGAGAGCTTGTGACTTCAGTGAAAAATATTGGAAAAATAACAGTTGTAATTGTAAGCGTGAAAACTGAATTTGCCCAATCGTACATGCACCAAGCTCGGATTTCTTTCGGATTGTTTTTTTCAGTATTCATAGGGGTAAGAAAATTGTTGCCTAAATATAAACAGTTTCTTCTCTTTAGCAATAAAAAGAATTGAAAAGAAAAATCACTTTCATACATTTTTGACATTCGGATTCTTTGAATTTTTATGTCTAACTAATGATGTTTTTTCTAACAATTCTTGGGCTATCCCTCAACCACTTCCAACGGAATTCTAAGTTGTATTCCAGCATTATTACCTTCAAAAGTATAGGAAATTGTTGCTTTGAGGTTGTTTACTCGGGACTGAATACTTTTTAATCCATTTCTTTTTGAGCTGTGAAGAGGATCATTTTACTTGATTTCCAGACTGAATAACTAATCATAAGTTTAGAAATCATTTCTACAATATTATGCATTACCCAAAAATTTTGAGTTAGACTGGTTAAAAAAGGTAAAATGCCAAATAAAAAAATTGCTCCTGAATTATAAAAAAGTATTGAATAAGTAAAACCCAAATTTAATGTGCTTAAAGATTTGTTATTTTTTATTATACTAACTACGAGCGCATAGATAGAGAGAATTATACAAACAGCATTTGATGTTACTCCAAATGAACTCATGTGATAATCTTTAAAAACGAAAAAACCTGTAACAAAAAAATAAACAGTCGCAATTGTAAAAATTGAAATTTTATTTAACTGGAAATTCTTAAAATAAAAGGCGATTACAATGAATGTTGATAGTATAGAATAAACAATCATTAATGGTAAAGTAGTTTGGTGGAGGGAAAAGAGGATGTAGGAAATTATTTGTGATAAAAATGAAGATACTAAAAATGAAAAAATAAATAAATTAGGAAAAATCGTTTTTCGCTTAATAATGAAAAAAAGTATAGGTAGAAAATCCCCCCAAATCATTACATAAAATGAAATCAGTAAAGCACTCATAAGATACTTGTTTTAATTAACTCAAATTGTCAAATAGATTTCGATGGTAGTTTCCAAATTGCGTAAGATGTAATTGTAATTGAAATTGTTTTTAAGAAACTATGGATTATCCAAAGTGAGTTTTCCGATTTTACTAGTAAATAAATTATTGAAAATAAGACAATTGTTGTAGCATTGTAAAACAAAATGGAACATATAAAGTAAAATTTTGTACCCATTTCTTCATTACCATATTTGATGATATTTATTAAAGAAGTTATTGAAAGAAATATCCAAATAATTGAGCCTAAAACATAGGAAATATCCATTGTTTTATTTGTTTTGAATTGTAAAATGTAAACAATAAGAAATAGAAAAAAACATAAGACTAAAATTTTCTTATCGTAATCAATCGAATAAAAAAAAGCGATTAGCGCAAAGAACTCAAATAAACCATATAAATTAAAAACTAATAAATTAGTTCCAAAGAAAATAGCGCTAATTTTCGAAAGGACTTCAAAGGAAAAAGAAAAAAAGACAAATAAGAAAATAGGATTAATAAAACTCTTTTTTTTTCGATTTAAAATAAACAATGCAATTGGTGTAAATTCCACTAATAGCATTGAATATGAAACAATTTTATATAAACTCAATTCAATTATTTAATGAGTTTGAACTTGGACAATAATAAACTACTTTCGTTAAATTTAGATGAGCCTTATTTAATTCAGCTGTAATTTTCAATCTCTTAACCATCTTAATAAACAAAATTGCCAAAATTTTTAATTTTCTAAAGTTAATAATTTTTAGAATTAGGAAATTGTTTTAATTAAACTCAAATTGTCAACTATTATAGCTTTGAAATAAGAATTATTGTATTCTTAGAAATCAGTATTAAGGGTGTCATTTCACTTTTAAGCTAACTCTTTCATAGGAATTCTAAGTTGTATTTCAGCATTATGACCTTCAAAAGTATAGGAAATTGTTGCTTTGAGGTTGTTTATTCGGGATTGAATACTTTTTAGTCCATTTCTTTTGGAGCTGTGTAAAAGTTCATTTACTTGGCTATTCGTTAAACCTGTGCCGCGGTAACTAAATTTAAACTCCAAGAAATCAGTTGATTGATTAGCTTGAACGTTTAATTCGGTGCTTTGTCCATGTTTCAAGATGTTGTTGATGGTTTCCTTCAATATGCGGTAAAGGTTGAGTTCTGCTGCAATGTTAAATCTTGTTTTTTCGAGGTTACTGTTATATAGAATTTGAATTTCACCCGTTTCATTAACGGTTTT
>JBILQY010000119.1:0-7480 GCA_044372955.1 Crocinitomicaceae bacterium
TTGATTGAATCAAGCGTGCCGTTTCCAAAATTCCAAAGGAAATAATTTGTTTGCACCGAAGAATTCGTGAGCGTGACGGTCAAAGGCGCACAGCCTTGTTGATTATTTAAGGTTATTTCAGCGGTTGGTGGAACATCAAAAACAACCACGACACTATCTATTTTGTCACAATACTGATTTCCAACTTTAATGTAATATTTACCATCTGGTGGAGAAACAGTTATGATTGAATCAGATGGAATATTTAATGGATTAGTAAAATTTGGCGAATTTGACCAAATGAAGTAATCACCTGTTCCATAGCTATTTGCAATGAGTTGCGTAGGAAGTGAATTACACAATTTTAAGGTATCGGGTACATCAATTTGAATAGAATCTAAAACAGTAATGGTTACGCGAGCGGTGTCAACAATTAAACAAAAGCTGTCTGTAACGTATAAATTGACCTGATAAGTTCCTGGCGTGTCGTAAATTATTACGGGATTTACAGTTACTGAATCAACATTTCCATTTCCAAAATCCCAAAGGAAAGTGTCGTCTTCTGAGGAACTATTATCAAACGTGACTGTAAAATCTTGACAACCTTCCACTTGATCTGTTGTAAATTCAGCGTTTGGAATCACACCTGTGTCGAACTTATAGATTGCATTATTACAGTTACTGCTATTGTTTGTTGCCGACCAAGCGCCAGGAGTGGTTGGAAAATCGTCATGATTCCCGCAGCCTGCACAAACCGATTGATAGACAATTCCATTTTTATCGAAGCGAGAAGTTCCACCATCCACATGTTCTTGTGCTTGATTACCTCCAATATACGTTCCATAAAGAATACCTCCAAAATCGCGTTCAAGTACCAATAAATAAAAATCAAAACCATTTGGCGGTGTTAATCGAAAAGCATCAGGTGTAACAGGCATTCCGTTAAGTGCTGTACTCTGCAAAATATTTGCTCCCCAAGCAGAGACATAAATGTTTCCACATACGTCTACTAAAAATGCTGCTGGCGAAACGTTGATTGCCGTACTTCCATTACCAAATCTTGTTGACGCTAAATTGGTTGTCAAAGTGGAATTTAACTTGATGATAAAATTACTGCTGTTTCCATTGGAATAAGGGGCGTTAACTACTGGAAATGTTCCTCCAACCGATTGACCTAAAAGGAAAATATTGTTATCCCTGTCCACTTCAACGAAGAAAACTTGATCGTATTGATTGCGACCAACATAACTTGCTTGCGTAATGTTGTTTCCTGTTGGTGGTAATTTAACAACAAATCCATCCGTTGCACCTCCAGCATTTGCAGTTTGCCACCCACCTGTAGTTGCAATCAAGTTAGTAGATTGAGTTCCTCCTGCAAAAATGATGTTATCAAAATCATCCACTTTTACCGAGTAACAAGCATCATCCGCGGAACCTCCGTAATAACTCGAAAATAATAACGATTGAAAGTTCGCTGCTAATTTGAAAACAACTCCATCTTGTCCTCCAACATTTGTTCCTTGAACGGCATTTGCAACGGGGAAATTAGTTGATCTAGTACAAGAGGCTACTAGAACATTATTATTCTGGTCCAACATAATTTCCCCTCTAAATTGGTCTCCATAATTTGAAATTAAACCTGAATAAGCATTTACTGAATTGTAGGGTAAGTTAGCAGCTGTATAATTTACACCATCATTACCACTTCCTCCTATAAACGTTGAACCTAATAAATTATGTCCATTAGCGCTTAATTTAGCAACATAAATATCTGTACCTAAATTTTGGTAATAAACTCCATTGAAATAAAAATTTGTAGGCGTTGCGGTATTACTTCCGTTGAAAGAAGCGTCAAAAGCATTGGCTGTGGTTGGAAAATCGGAACTTGATGTGGCTCCAAAGAAATAAAGATTATCGTCTAAATCACAAATCATACTGTGAACGGTTTCTGTTCCTACTGAATTATCTCCTCCACCAATAAAAGTGCTCCACAACATTTGTGTTCCTGTAGGATTATATTTGGTTAAAAACACATCTGTGATGCCATAAGAACCGGTCAGAACGGTAAAATTGGAGGTAATGTCGTAGGTTTGGTTGTCGGGAATTGGAAAATTGTTTCCATAAACAATACCACCAGAATAGGCTGTTCCATCATGACCATAAGTTGCTGTCATCCCGAAATTATCAGAATTAGCACCAACGTATGTTGAGAAAACTAAAACTGGATCTATTATCAAATTATAGTTTGCATTGTATTTTCCTAAATCAAAAGTGACATTATCGCCTTCTAAAACAAATTTCACAGCCACTTCCTTTTTTTGTCCTTCGATAATTTGATATGCGTAAGGTTTATTTTCAATTATTTTCCCAAGCTCCGTATCGATTACTAAATTTCCTTTTCGGTCGATTTTTATTCCTTTTTGACCTGCATAATTCAATTTAATAACTGAAGGATCTATTTTCGGGCTAACGATAAATTCATACTTAACCTCGTCGCCTTTACCCATAATTTTAAAATCAATTCCAGTGTAAAATTCTTTCATCACAGCTGCTTCAAAACCATGTACATCAGAAGCCCATTTACTTTTGTCGTTTCCTATAAAGTAATTGTAATAAAAATCAGTTGGATTAATTTTCTTGATTTCAGATGCTTTTTGGGAACCCACAAAATTCAAATGAACCACTGTTTCTTTGATTGTTTCACTTGTAAACCCTGGAGTATTCATGGCGTGAGCTTTGTGCATCGAAGAATAATCTTGCAAATGAAAAATCATTTTTTGGTCGAGTACCCACAATTTTCCGCCATCCATATTTGCTCGGAAAACAACTCCTTTTGGCCATTGACCTTTGTTTTCTATCAACGTTTTTCCTGTATTGCTTTTATTTGCTAAAGGTTTTAGACCAGCAAGCGATTGTGCATTTATGTTGGGAGAATAACATAAAATGAGTAAAAACAAACTTATAATGAGTTTCATTTTCTGAGTTTTGATTTACTAAAATAGGAAAAAAATGGGAATTATAAGAATATCTAAAAAACAAAGGTCTAAAAATCCTAATTAGACTTTAATTTAACTAATTAACTAATTTCGTAAAAAAAATAACCCTATGGAAAGCAATCGCATCTGTTCTTTATTTGAAATTCAATTTCCACTCATTCAAGCAGGAATGATTTGGTGCTCCGGTTGGGAATTAGCAAGCGCTGTTTCAAATGCCGGAGGCCTTGGAATTATTGGTTCAGGCTCGATGTATCCTGAGATTTTAGACCAACAAATTCAAAAATGTAAAGCTGCTACAGATAAACCTTTTGCAGTGAATTTACCGATGCTTTACCCCGATATCGATAAACACATCGAAACAATTATTAAACATCAAGTGCCAATTGTTTTTACCTCAGCTGGAAATCCAAAAACGTGGACAGCCCAACTAAAAGCGCACGGAATTAAAGTAGTGCACGTGGTTTCAAGTGTGAAATTTGCCAAAAAAGCAGAAGAAGCAGGTGTTGATGCTGTGGTTGCGGAAGGTTTTGAGGCTGGAGGTCACAACGGAAGAGACGAAACAACAACTTTGTGCTTGATTCCAATGGTCGCTAAAGCAATCAAAATTCCTTTAATAGCTGCAGGAGGAATCGGAACAGGAAAAGGAATGTTGGCAGCATTAAACTTGGGAGCAGACGCAGTTCAAATCGGAAGTAGATTTGTGGCAACACCCGAATCCAGTGCGCATGCCAACTTCAAAAAAGTGGTTGTTGACTCGCAAGAAGGCGATACCATTTTGACTTTGAAAGAATTAACGCCTGTGCGATTAATTAAAAATGATTTTTACAAACAATTAGAAACTGCCTACGCACAAAATGCGGATGCTGAACAATTAACAGCACTTCTTGGCAGAGGTCGCGCAAAAAGAGGTATGTTTGAAGGCGATTTAATCGAAGGAGAATTAGAAATCGGACAAATCGCTGGATTGATTGATGCCATTATTCCTGCCGGCGAAGTGGTAACAGAAATTATCGCTGAATTTCGAGCAGCACTAAAGGAACAAAACTCACCTAAATTTCAATTTTAAATGATACAATTTGAAAGGTTTGAACTAGAAAACGGACTCAAAGTTCTTTTTCACAAAGATATTACAACTCCGATGGCGGTTGTCAACACGCTTTACGACGTTGGTGCGCGCGACGAATCGGAAGATCAAACAGGATTTGCGCATTTATTTGAACATCTAATGTTTGGCGGTTCAATAAATATTAGCGATTTCGACACGCAACTACAAATGGCTGGCGGAGAAAGCAATGCCTACACAAGTAATGACGTAACAAATTACTACGACGTACTACCCGCTAATAATTTAGACACTGCACTTTGGTTGGAAAGTGACCGTATGCTTTCGCTTGCTTTTACAGAAAAAAGTTTAGAGGTGCAGCGAAATGTGGTCATCGAAGAGTTTAAACAGCGCTATTTGAATCAACCGTATGGCGATGTATGGTTGCAATTGCGTCCCTTGGCTTACAAAGAACATCCTTACAAATGGGCAACTATCGGCAAGGAAATCAGCCACATCGAGCAAACAAAAATGGAAGATGTAAAACAGTTTTTTGCTAAGTTTTACAACCCTTCCAACGCGATTTTGTGCATTGCTGGAAATTTTGAATTGGCAACAATCAAAGAAAAAGTAAATTATTGGTTTGGCTCGATTCCCAAAGGATTAAAACCTCCTCGCATTCTTCCAAAAGAACCCATTCAAAATGAATTCAGAGAGCTAACAATCGAACGAAAAGTTCCTGCAAATGCGTTTTACTATGCCTTCAAAATGGCGGAACGAAAAAGTCCTGAGTATTACATTACCGACCTTTTGAGCGATTATTTGGGCAGTGAAAAGTCCTCCAACTTATACATTTCATTGAAAAAGGAACAAAAACTCGTTGCAGAAATCAATGCCTACATCACCGGTTCTATCGACGAAGGAATGCTTATTATTTCTGGAAAACTAAATGATGGCGTAACATTTGAATCTTTGGACGAAGCACTTTGGAAAGAACTTCAAAAAGCAACAGAAACGGAATTGCCTGAAAAAGAATTGAATCGCTTGAAAATAAAACTAAGAACAGCTAAAGAATTTCAAGAGCAAGGTTTATTAAATCGCGCTATGAACTTAAGCTATTTTGAACTTTTAGGCGATGCGAATGGTGTAAATGAAGAACAAGAAATCTACCAACAAATCACTTCGAAACACTTAGCTGCAATCGCTAAAAAAATACTCGTTAAGAAAAATTGTTCACTATTAAAAGTTAAAGCCATTGCCAATGCTGAATAGAAAAACACCACCTTCACTAGGAGAATTAAACGATATTTCATTCGTTACGCCGGAAGTGATTCAATGCTCTCCAACCTTGCCTTTGTATTGGATGAAGAAAGTTCCAAATGCTACTTCTCGCATTGATTTTTATTTCGACGCGGGAACGACTATTGGCTCAAATGTCATTAGTGCCATCACTTCTGGATTGCTTTTTTCTGGAACAAAAGACAAAACTTCGACTCAAATTCACAATGAATTGGATAGTTTGGGAGCGTATTTTGATGTTGGTCTTGGATTTGAGACTGCAATCGTTACATTTTACGCATTAAACGAGCAACTTCCTGAGGTCGTTAAATTGTTCGTTGAAATGATGGAAAATGCCATCTTTCCACAAAACGAAGTGGAAGAATTGATAAACGATCGCAAACAAAAGCTTCAAATTAACTTAGAAAAAGTTAGTTTCTTGGCGCAACGTAAATTTCAATCACTGATATTCGACGGAACGAATTACAACCGAACGATTAACCTAGAAGATTATAATTCCGTAACGCGAGAAGATTTGCTTAGCTATTTTGAAAACAACTACAAAAAAGGGCTGAAAAAAGTATTTTTAGTTGGTGATTTTAGGCAAGAACAAGTAACTAACATTGCCAATTCGATTTCAAGTTGGGGAGTTGAAAAACAAGAAAAAACAAAACTTAATTTTCAAAATAAAGCAGAAACGGTTCACGTTGAAAAAACAGATGCTGTTCAAACTGCTATACGAATAGGGAAAATTCTTTTCAATAAAACGCATCCAGATTATTTTGGATTTATGATTTTAAATACCATTTTGGGAGATTTCTTCGGAAGTCGTTTGATGAAAAACATACGCGAAGATAAAGGCTACACCTATGGAATTGGCTCTTATCTGAGTGAAATGAAAGACAGTGGTTATTTTGTTATCGGAACGGAAGTTGGAAAAGAAGTAAAAGATGCCACTTTAACTGAAATTCAAAAAGAAATCGAAAAGCTTCAAAATGAATTGGTTAGCGAAGAAGAATTAAACCTAGTGAGAAATTACTTATTGGGTCAAACACTCAAAAGCGCCGATGGACCTTACGCTTTGATGGAATTGTTTCTATCCGTTGAAAATCAGAATTTAGACTTGGATTTCTTCAATGATTTCATTCATAAAATAAAATCCATTCAAGCAGAAGAATTACGTGATTTAGCGCGTAAATACTTGGATTGGAATAGTTTTTCAATCGTTTCCGCAGGATAGCAACTTTATTAGATTGATTCCGTTATACTACAACGCCGTTAATAACGTTTTGCTATTATGACTAAATACGTGTTATTTCTCTTGTTGCTGATGCAAACCTTTGCATTTAAAGCCTCCCACGCAATGGGAGGAGAAATAACTTATAAATGTGTTGGCGGTAATCGTTTTGTTTTCGAATTGATTTTTTACCGCGATTGCAATGGAGCACAAGTAAATACAACAACAGAAAACTTGCGCGTTTGGAATCATCCAAGTGTTAGTACGATTCCCCTTCAATTTGTTGTCAGAGAAGATATTTCACCACAATGTTCACCCGTAACTGGTTCTCCACCAATATTAGCTTGTGGAACCGGTGCTGCAGGTGGAAATGGTGTTGGTGCAATCGAACGCGTAACTTATCGCAGTGATTCCATTCCACTAATTGGAACACCACCTGCCCAAGGTTGGATTTTTACCTACGAAAACTTTTCGCGAAGTAGTGCAATCACCAACCTTGTCAACCCATCTACTTATGGTATAACTTTAAAAGCAATTATGTACCAGATCCCAGGTGGAAATGGAATTTCTTGCCTTGACTCCTCTCCTATTTTCCTGCAAGAACCGTATTTTGCAAGTTGCGCAGGAAGTCAATACCAGTACAACATGAATGCTGTTGACCCTGATTTAGACTCCATTTTTGTTGATTTTAGCACACCTTATAATTATTTTCCGACTGGTGTTTTTGACCCTCCAACCAATCCTGTGGCTGTACCTTTTGAAAGTGGTTTTTCCTTTTCAAGTCCAACACCTGGAACAAATCTGAATGCCAATAATGTTCCTGCAACAGTAAATCCTGTAACAGGTGAATTGCGCTTTACAAGTTTCACTGTTGGTAATTATGTGGTTAAACTTAGCGTTAAATCATACCGATTGGGCTTTCTAATCTCTGAGGTAGAGCGCGAAATG
>JBILQY010000120.1:0-7467 GCA_044372955.1 Crocinitomicaceae bacterium
GTCGGTGAAAATCAAACAATCTATCTTGAAGTTTTTGAGACCAAAACAAACTATAGTTTAACAAATGAAAATGGTCAAATTGTTCAAAAAGGTGAAACTTCAGGTAGTATAAAACTAAATAGCGAGTTAAAAAGCGGTACTTATTTCTTGAGTTTTCAAAATAGAACAGTTAAAATTTTGATAAAGTAATTTTTTTCTAGCACTGATAAAAAGGCGTTTATTGAAATTTTCTTTTCGTTTATTCACCAACCCTAAATTTTCAATAGCTTTTTGTACATTTATTGTATGAAATTGGCTCTCTTGTCTATTCTACTGTTTTTTACCTTGTTCTCCTTTGGTCAAACCGAATGGGAAATCGAACTTTCTACTAAAAAGCCTGATTCGCGAATGGGAGTTTGGGTAAAAGGAGATTATACCATTATGATTAACCTTGACTCGATTTCAACTTATTTACGCAGAAGTCAGCAAAATATGACTAAAGCAATTGAATATTATGGGGAACAGGATTCAAACTTTGTGAATTACTATAAGGCCTCTGCAAATCGTTATAATGTGGCAGCAACCCAAACTGAAGAGGCAAAAGATGGTTTTGATTTACAGACATTAATTCTGTATGAAGGGAGAGAAAATTTAAATCAAAATAATGGTAATTCCAGGATTCTTGTAAGCTTTATCAAACAACAAGTGGAACAAGAAAAAGCACTTGTTTTTTACAAAGGTGAACGTGTTTTCAAATTATGTAGTACTTTCAAATTGCGCGATGAAGGAATAACTTTTAGTGAAATTTTAAATCGAGGGTATGAAACTATTATATTCTTTGATCAACCAGAAAATTATCTTTTCTACGAATATTACATTATGGGGTGGTAAATAAAGTTAACTGATGAAGATTGGTCTTTTCGTTGGTCATTTTTAAAACCATATTTCTTGATAATATCGGAGTAATGGACAAACACATTTTCTAAAACTAAAAAAGCGAATTCTCTATTGAAAATTCGCTTTTGAAAAAAGTTTATGATTTTTTTTTAAAACGGTAAATCGTCTTCTTCCTCGTTACTTGCAACCGCAGATGTTGTTGCTGCAGGAATTGGATCAGAACCTAAAGACATAGCAGAAGGTCCTCCAGCAGGCATTGCGTTAGCTTGTCCAACTTTTTCGATTCTCCATGCTTCCAATGTATTGAAGTATTTAACTTCGCCAGCAGGACTTGTCCATTCTCTTCCTCTTAAATTGAAAGAAACTTCAACTTGACTGCTTAATTGTACGTTGTCCAATAACGAACATTTGTCTTGTGTTGCTTGAAACATAACCAATTGTGGATATTGGTCTTGTGTTTCAATTACAAATTCTCTTTTCGAAAATTTCTCACTGATAACTTGTGTTGGGTTGATGACTTTAACAGTCCCTGTTAATTTAAACATTGTTGTTTGTTTTTGTTGTTATTAATTGTTGAAAGAAAGCAGACTCAACCAAGCTTCTTCCAATTTATTTTCTTGTAATAATTCTTTTGCTCTTGTATGTAGTGCTTGTTCTAAAGCCATGGCATCATCTTCTAAAGATAAGAATAAATCGCTTAACTCCAAAAGCTTGTACTCATTTACAGCTGTTTCATCGGGTAAATTTTCGATTCCAGCTAGGTGACCGAGGTCATTTCCTGTTAAAATAGAACTTTTTAAAATATCTTTTGGCAAAGCATCATAACCGATTCCACAAGTTGTGATTGGTTTTTGAATTTCAAACATAGAATTTTTATCTGCTCGACAATACCAATTTCCACCCATGCGCGAAACCAAGTCGATTTTATGTTGGTCAATCATTCCATTTTCATCTAAAACAGCTTCAGCAATGTGAATTTTCATTACTTCACAAATGATTAGATTTCCAGCTCCACCTTCTGTTCCAAGTTCTTTTACTTCGATGACTTTACATTCAAATTGAACAGGAGATTCTGCAACGCGCATCGGCTGAACTAACTCTGATTTTAAGGGTGTAAATCCTGCTTTTTCAAATTCACTAACGCCAGGAGCATAGGGCGAACTTGCCAAACTCATTTGGTGAACAATCGCATAATTCACCACATTTATAACAACTTCAGGATGTACTTTTACATTATTGTAAGTGTCTTTTGTTGTGTTATTTCTCCCTGAACGGGCAGGTGAAAAAATCAAAATTGGTGGATTTGCACTGAATACGTTGAAAAAGCTAAAAGGTGCTAGGTTGTGATTCCCCGCAGCATCAATTGTTGCAGCAAAAGCGATAGGTCGAGGTCCAATTGCGCCAAGTAAATACTGATGTAATTTAGGAACCGTTAGTTCTTTTGGGTCTAATGTCAACATAAAAAAATATAGAAGTCAAAGTTAACGTATATCTCTTTTAATTTTAACAGGATGATTAAGTATTTATTCACAGAAAAAACGATTGGAGTTATTACAACATCTTTGAAGCTTGAAACAATTTCAATTCATCCCAAGAAATTTGATCTCCTAATTCATCCATCACTTTTGATAAAGAGCCTAATTCTTTGTTTTCCAATAATTCTTGTAGCTCGCTGATTCGGTGTTGCTCCATAATATCCTCCAATTCGATTTTTTCAGCTTTTAGTAATTGAACAAAATGACTATTAATTGTTCCTTGTGAAAGCTGACGTGAACGCGCTATTTCTTCAATTGTATTTCCTTGATGTAATAATTCTAGTGTCAACTCGTAGGTTGATTTTTTAGTTTCAAGGTTTAGTTTTTTCTGATTTTTAGTGACTTTGAATTCTATTTCGTCACTTGTTGAAATCAATGTTTTACTAGCTTTTTGACGAAATTCATTTTGAACAAGTGCAATTTTTGCTAATTTATAGTTTTCGATTTCGCTTGTTTTGTAGAGGCTTTTTGTGATTTCTCTTCCATTGACGATGGCTTCAAAAAACAATTTTAACTTCTTAATGTCTAAAATCACTTTTAGTAATCCTTCACTCAAAGGCTCTATTTCATCAATGATTTGCTTCGTTTTTTTGATTAATTGAAGTTCCATCAATTTGCGATAGGTATCAGTAAGAACAGGGTCTAAAATCCCATAAAAATAAGAATAGGCTGCTTCAATTCGTTGCTGAATGTGATTTAAATCTGGAGTTGAGGCTGCAAATAGTGATTCTATTTGTCGTCTAAATTTTGTTGCTGGTTCATTTGTTTTGTCGAGCTCAGCTAGTGATTTTTTTGCCCAATCCGCATGTTTTGCCTTTTCTGACTTGGGTGCAGCCATGTTATAAGAGGAAGTATGAACTGACCAAAGTGTAAACAACTGATACCAATCAAAGCTCAGCAATATTTGCGTTTTTAAATAGTTTAAGGTGTCTTGACTCAGTGATTGGTGTAATTTTTCTTTATCAGCTTTGGTTTTAGCATAATCCATCATTTGCTGATCATTAGCAATTCCTTTTATTTGCAAAGGTTTCAATAATACCAAACCTTTAAGTGAGGTCAAACGGGAAAAAGCAACGTAAGCCTGTCCAGGTGCAAAGGCATCGGAAACATCCAATATTGCTTTTTCAAAAGTCAACCCTTGACTTTTATGTACTGTAATTGCCCACGCAAGCTTTATTGGATAATGCACGAAGGTTCCCAAAACCTCTTCTTTAATTTCTTGTGAGTTCTCATCTAAAGAGTATTTGATATTTGTCCATTCGTATTTTTCGACCGTGATAGTTTTTTTCTCCTCTGGAAAAGAAACGGTAATTTCTTCTGGACGCAAAGACTCAATAAATCCCATTTTACCGTTATAGAATTGTTTATCAAGCGAAATGTCATTCTTGATAAACATGATTTGGGCACCTACTTTTAACTCCATTCGCGGCTCAATTGGAAAAAGATGAGGTGGAAATTCACCTTCAATTTCAGCTTCGTAAAAATGTGATTTTTTATCCAGTGAAGCCAATTCGCGCGTGTTCATTTCATCCGCCTTGTAATTGTGGGTCGTAAGTGTAATGTACCCTTTTCGTTCGTCATTCGTTAAATCGGTGCGAATATTTTGATTGATAAGGTCTAAATCGTGTTGGGTAATAAGGTTATTTCTTAAGTTATTTAAAAGCGAAATAAAAATTGGATCATCTTGGCGGTAAATTTTCTCTAGTTCAATATATAGTGGTTGTTCTTCTTGTACAGCAAGCGAATTAAAGAAATGAATGCCTTTATAATAAAGCTTTAACATTTCCCATTCATCGTTTTTCACTACTGGCGGCAACTGATGTAAATCGCCAATGAACAAAAGTTGAACGCCACCAAAAGGAAAGTTGTTTCTTCGAATTGAGCGCAAAGTCCAGTCCATTGCATCTAACAAATCCGCACGGAGCATACTGACTTCATCAACGATTAACAATTCTAAATTCCGAATCAAAGAAATACGCTTTTGGTTCATTCGAAAATGCCGATTCAAAGTGCTTTTATTTTCAACATTGATTGCTACACCAATGGATGGAGTTTGAAAATCGGGAATAAAACTTCCGAAAGGCAACTGAAAAAAGGAATGGATTGTAACGCCACCAGCATTTAAAGCAGCAATTCCTGTTGGTGCAACAATTACTGTATTTTTATGAGTTGAACTAACGATTTTTCGCAGTAAAGTTGTTTTCCCTGTTCCTGCTTTTCCTGTTAAAAAAATAGACCTGTTTGTTTGATTAATAAAGCGCTCTGTAAAGGTTCCAGGGTCTAAAGTGGTTGTTTCTAATGCTCTGTTCATATTTTGAAGTTACGAAAAAAAGTCATTTCGATGCAAGTAGTTTTTATTTTTTTTTGAAAACAATTCTATTTCTTGCAAAACAATTTTTACCTAAACCATAAACCAGCACTACAACCTCAAGATCATCTTCAAATTAAATCTTCGGGCAGTTAAATAATTTGGAATGGAATAATATTTCCCTTCAACATCTTGTACCCATTGTTTGGAAAGTACATTGTTGATACCCAAAACATTGAAAATTTCAAGCGAAACAACAGCCTCTGAGAAGTTTTTATTCCAGAAAGTTTTACTGTCTTTTTTTGTGTCAATTAAGTTATAAGACATTCCTAAATCAACTCTGAAATAGGATTTCATGCGCAATGTATCTTTATAACGCGTGTAATCAGGCGGACCATACGGTAAGCGCGAACCAAATTGCAATCCCATTTGAACGGTGAAGTTTTCTAATCCCGGCATTTGATCTTGAACCAAAGCACCAAAATTGAAAAACTGATCGGTTGGTCTTGGAATAAATCCAGGATAAATGGTTGCGCTATCTACCACAACTTGATCCTCACTAAATCCAAAAATGATTCGTTCGCCAGCAGCATTATAAAACTCTTCATAAGAATCGCCAATGATGTCTTCTTTAGTTGAAAGAATTCCAAATTTGAAAAACGATTCAATTCCTTTTACAAACTCACCATGGATATTGGCATCAATTCCGTAAGCGTAAGCAACAGCATTGTTTTCAGCGTAATACCTTGTGCGAACATTTTCGATTTCATAGGGATTTACGTCCCATAAGTATTTGTAGAAAATTTCTCCTGTAAACTTGAACGGTTGCTCGCGGTCCCACATGTTAAAAAAGAAATCTGTTCCTGCAACGGCATGAAAGGACTTTTGTGCTCTGACATTCAGATTTAACTGCCCATCAAAAGTTCTGAATTCTCTATAAAAGGGAGGTTGGTAATATAAACCACTTGAAAAACGGTAAGATAAATTTCTTCGGGCTATTTGTCCATTTCTTACCATGTATAACCTCGGGAAGTAACTAACTGAAACACGTGGAGTTACATAAAATTCATTATTGACAGCTGTATATCCGCTTCTTATTCCTACTGTTAAGGCAATCTTGTCACTCGACTCACGAATATTGTTTTCAAAATGTTGTTTTACCTTTTTATCATTTACTTTAATAGTTCTGTCGACACTTACTAAAAGGTTCTTTTTTGTGTGAGACCAACTTTTATTTAATTGAAGAAAACTTGAAACACGGTAAGAATTTAAAGTTAAGTTTCCTTTAATCGTTTCAAATAATTCTACTTCGTTATTTTCCGTTTGTGGCAAGCTGTAACCAGCAGAATCTATCATTTTCCACTCACTCAACACATCTCTAAAGTTATCTTGTTGCAATTGGACTCCCCATTTCAAGACAGAACTTTTGTATTTGGTTCGTAAATCATTTGTGAAACCTGAGAAAAAATCATGTTCTCCATTGTGGTAAACACTTATAATTGTTGCGTTTAAGCGATTTCTTGCATGATTCAAAAAAGTTCCAATTCCTAAAACAGCAATCGAATCACCATATTCTTCCTTCGACGGATCTGTTTCTAATTCATTTATATAGTACTGTCCCTGAATGTCGAAGTATTCTCTTTCATCAGTGTTAAATACAGAGGCATAGAAATCCAATTTCGTGTCTTTCGTTGCTTGATATTTCAAGGCTAAACCACCCATCATTGTTTGGAAACGCGTCTCTTCAGAACCATCAAAATAAATTCGAAAAGAATACGCTTCATTAGCCGTTCCAAAGTCTGTTTCTGAAGTTTGTGGACTAAATCTAAAATTGTTGGATGAATAATGTCCCAAAAAAGAAAGCACTAACTTTTCACTTAGATTGTAATTGGTTAAAATTTGAGCATCGGCAAAAACGGGATTATACGCGCCTTTGGTAGGTAAAGAATTTAAAAAATATCCATTGGAACGGTACCTCGCTCCCACCAAATAATTAAACCGATGATTCACTTCTTGTTCCACATGCGCCTCAACTCCTAATAAAGAAGCCAAACCTGAGGCGTTGAATTTTTGAGGGGTTTTATAGGTAATATCAAGTACAGAACTTAATCGGTCGCCATATTGAGAATCAAAACCTCCGGCAGAAAAGCGCACATCTTCTACTAAAGCAGAATGAATAAAGCTCATCCCTTCTTGTTGTCCACTTCGCGTTAGGAAAGGACGAAAAACTAAAAATCCATTGACATAAACTAAGTTTTCATCGTAATTTCCGCCGCGAACATTGTAATTTGTGGTGAGTTCATTATTAGATGTCGCAGCAGTTGTTAAAGTCAAAGTTCGTTCTACGCTTCCCGTAATCTTTTGTGCGTCAACGGTCGGCATTTTTTCCAGCGTGAATGGATCTATTTTATTTTGAGAAACAGTTACTTCATTTTGTTGAAGAATTGGAAATTTAACCATTGGTAAAACTTGACTTCCATTTCCATCGATTACTGCTGTTTGTGTTTCACGTAAGCCATCAATTGAATACACAAAAGTTATCGTGTCTCCAGGTTGTAAGTTAAAGGAATAGCGTCCAAGTGAATCACTAAAAGTACTTTGAACAGGAGTTGTTTTGGTAACAATTAAAACATTCTCAAGTGGTTTATCGTTTTTTCCCGAACAATTTCCGACTACACGCACCTTTTGTCCAAAAATCGAAATCGAAATAAATAAAAATAGTAAAAAGGAAAGGTGTTTCATGCAGCG
>JBILQY010000221.1:0-4952 GCA_044372955.1 Crocinitomicaceae bacterium
TGCTTCCACTAACTCTTCCTCTATATTCTGTTTCACCTTGTCTGTAGCCATCATTGTGAAACAACGTAGTTGAAACCGTGTATCCCATTCGTTTATACATTTGTCCTCTGTATGCTTCAATTTGTTGCATCATAGGTGTTTTTGACCACCATTTTAAGGATGCTCTTCTTGGGTTATCATAAAAACCGTAAGCTACTTTTACCTTTGTTTCTGGTTTGATTCCAGGTTCTTTTTCAGATAAAGAAATTACACCATTTAATGCTCCACTTCCATATAATACAGAAGCCGCACCTTTCATAACCTCAATTTGAGAAGCTTGCTCCATAGGAATCGCGTTCCATTGGGTATCACCAGCATAACCTGATAAAAGTGGCATTCCATTCCAAAGTAGTAAAACACGACTTCCAGTTCCGTAAGCAAAACCTGATCCTCCACGAATACTCACCTGACCATCCATTGTAAATACACCCGGAGTTTGATCTACAGCTTGCTCTAAGTCTGTTATACCCTTGTTGTCAATCAATTGTGGACGAATAATTTCCATTGAAACTGGAACTTCTTCAATAGCTTGTTTTCTACGTCCAGCTGACACAACAACTGTTTCTAAATCTTTGGTTGGTTCACCCAATTTAATAGTTATTTCTCCTGCTTTTTCTACAACAATTGTGTCATTTACATATTGTAGCATCGAAGTAATAATTGTTACTGGGAATTTTTGGACATTTAATTTGAATTTACCATCAAAATCGGAGATTGCTTTAGTACCATCAGAGGCTACAATTTTTGCTCCAATTAGAGGGTCATTTGAAATTCTATCATTCACTTTTCCAGTGATTTGTGCTTGCATTAAAAACGGCACGATAAGAGTTGCAAAAGCAAGTATTCTTCCTTTCATAATCATAGTTTAGACTTCAATATTAAAAGAAATTTTTGATTTGAGAATAAATGTTAAAAATTTTATCCTCATTTAGTGTCAAATCTACACTACAAAGAAAACTGCATTTGAAGGATAAAGTTTCTTGGAGCCTGAATATCACCCGGTCTAGAAACGTATTCTGCATTAAATGCATTGTTTAAAATTAAATTCAATTTAATCTCTTTTTTGATATCATAACTCATTCTGGTGTCAAAAACCAATGCACCACGTTGATTAGCATCTCTGTATTTTTTCATTCCAACAAGAAGCTCTTCACCTAAAACCCCCGTTTCAAAAACAGCATCAATATTTTTCATATAACTGTTATATCTGGAAGAAAATCCAATACTGAATTTTTTATAAGTCGCTTGAATATCAGCCTTTGCTAAATGATTAAAACGATATTTTAACATATTCGAACTTGTGTCAGAAAAAGTCTCTCTATACGCTGGATCATTATTTAAACTAACTGGATTCATATAAGTATAACCTAACAATGAAGTTAATTCTACTTGACCTATTTTTCCTTGACTATTAAACGAAAATTCAACCCCTGTTATACGTGCTTTTTCTGCATTTTGTGCTTGAAACCCAACCCAATTATACAAGTAATTTAATGCATCTGGGTTTGTTGTTTGCAAGTTCCCCATAGTATCAGGTTTGTAAACTCCAAAAGTGAATTCCGTCATATTATCATATTGATTCAAGAATCCAGCAACGTCAATATAACCTTTCCAAGAGTCACCAAATTTTACTATTTGTTTCCACCCTATTTCAGCTGCCCATCCAGTTTCGGGACGCAATTCTGGGTTTCTGAAAATCACTAAACCGCCAACTGAGGTAGAAACAAATCGTTCGCCTATAGATGGAAAACGCACTCCTTGACCGATTGAAGCTCTTAGGTGTGATGCTTTATTGATTTCATAATGCAAGCCTGCTCTAAAAACTGGATAGATTGGAATGGATAAAGAATCTGTTATTCTGAATCTTGAGTCAGAAACCATAGAATCTAGCTTGTAATATTCCAATCGCATACCAACCGAGAAATCCAACTTTTTGTAAGTAGATTCAAATTGGGTATAAGCTGCTGAATTTTGAGAAATATGGTTTGAAAAAACCCAACTTTCAACACGGCTTGTATTATTAGTGTAACCAGCAGTAAAGTTGGTAAACTCCCCTACTTTTCGCTGAAATTGATAATCAAAATAATACATTTCTGCAAAAGAGGCGTCGTAAACATTTTCGGAATTCCCCGTGGTTACAATGTAATAACGCGATTTAAAATTATGTCTGTTATTGAATTTATCGTAAAATTTAACATAAGGATCAACGCTGATTCGAATTGCTTTTTGACGTGACAAGGTATTATCCATTGCTTCATAACCTGATGTATCGTTTTTCCAAAGTACAAAAACACCTACATCTTGGTATTGAGCATTGTATCCAATTCCAGCTTTTAACTTTGGATATTTTGTTGGTTTAAAATAAATAGAACCATTTAAACGGTAACGTTTTTCATTCTCTCCTTTTCTGTATCCTGAATCGAGGTAAGCATTTGCTCCAACTGTGAAACCAATGTTCTTGTAGGATTTACCATAGTAAATATCTGCTAAATGAAACGTAGGGTTTTTGTCCCACCAAATCATCGATTTTCTTCTTGGATCATCATAAATTCCTGATTGAATCTTTGCCTTTAGTTCACCTTTTGGACCCGGTTCTTTTTCTGTTACTGCAATAATACCGTTAAGCGCACCACTTCCGTATAAAACGGACGAAGCACCTTTTAAAATTTCAATTTGAGAAGCTTGCTCCATTGGTACTGAATTCCATTTTGCATCTCCTAAATCCGGTGCTAACATCGGTACGCCATTCCAAACAAGCATAACACGACTTCCTGCTCCATAAGCATAACCACCACCTCCGCGAATACTTACTTGTCCATCCATTGAATAAACACCTGGACTTTGATCAACTGCTTGCTCCAAACTTGCTAAACCTTTATTATTTACCAATTCAGGGCGAATTATCTCCATAGATACAGCAACATCTTCAATGTCTTGATTTCTTCTTCCTGCTGTTACTACTACAGTTTTTATTTCTTGAACTTGAGAAAACAAATTAAAAGTAATTGTTGTGTCTTTGAAAATTTTGATTGAGTCCGAAATATAACCCATCATTGAAATTTTCATTAGTACCGGATAGGCTGTTGGTTTTAGTTCGAAATTTCCAAGAGGATTTGTGATTGCTTTCTGACCGCTTGATAAAGTTATCTTAGCACCAACAAGGGCTTCCTTATTAGTTCCATCTTGAACTAGCCCTTTAATTTGAGCAAAATTTACGAAAGAAAAAAGTAGGAAAATGGAAAAAAATAAGTTTTTCATTAGTGATGAAATGAGTTTTTTGAGTAACTTAATGTTGCAAAACTAAGAAATTTTGAACAAAACACACGAAATCTACAAAATCGCATTCAGCAAGTTACACGGAATTGGACCCGTTCGTGCAGCACAAATCATTTCTAAAATTGGAAGTCCCGAAGAATTATTTTCTAATTCTTTGAAAACAATTTGGCAAGAAACTGGATTATCTAAGTCAATTCTAAAAGCAATGAAAAAAGAAGAAGCTTTGGAATCAGCAGAAAACCAGCACAATTACAATTTAAAGCACGGAATTAATTGCCATTTTTTCTTGGATAAAGATTATCCGAGAAGGTTAAAACAATGTGGCGATCCTCCCATAATTATTTACTCGAAAGGGAAAATGGAATTGAATCATAGCAAGGTTGTTTCAATTGTTGGAACTCGAAATTTAACAAATTATGGTAGTAAAATTTTACATGAACTCATTGAATCTTTTAAAAATGAGCAAATTCAAATAGTTTCTGGCTTGGCTTATGGCGTAGATATACTTGCTCACCGTTTATGTATAGAACATGGGCTTGAAACGATCGGAGTTTTGGGTCATGGACTAGACCGAATTTATCCATTTAAACACCGTTCAACAGCTTTAGAAATGATGGAAAATGGTGGCTTGGTGACAGAATACATGATAAATACCAATCCTGATCGCGAAAATTTTCCGATGCGAAACCGAATTGTAGCAGGAATGGCGGATGCAACGATTGTTATTGAAAGTAAAATTAAAGGTGGTTCGATTATAACAGCTGAATTAGCAAATGATTATAGTCGGGATGTTTTTGCTTTCCCTGGAGATGTTGATCGTCCATTTTCAGAAGGTTGCAATGATTTAATACGCAAGCAAAAAGCACATTTAATTACAAGTGGAAACGACTTCTTAACTTTCATGAATTGGAAAGAATCAAAGAAAAAACAAGTTCAGCAAAAACAACTCTTTCACGATTTGACAAGCGAGGAAGGGAAAATTGTACATCTATTAGAGATAGAGAGTGAGCTTCACGCCGATGTGCTTTGTATGAAATCTGGAATTACTCCTTCACAGATGAACGTTCATTTGTTTAATTTAGAAATGGCAAATGTGATACAGCAATTACCTGGAAAACGATTTAAATTAGTCTATCAGTAAGTCATAAATCCTTGGTAAAAAAATAATTCCAGCAATAACTACTGCAATCATTGAACTTATTAAAACAGAGCCAGCAGCAATATCTTTTACGCTTTTTATGGAAGGATGAATTTCTGGATGCAAATGATTACATAATTTTTCAATCGCAGAATTCAAAGCCTCAGCAGTTAAGATTACAGCTGAAATTATTAAAACTGCTAACCATTCAGATTTATCAATTTGAAAATAGAAACCAGTTAATGAAACACAAATAAAAGCAAAAAGGTGAAACTTGAAATTGCGTTCTGATTTAACTAAAATTGCTAAACCTTGAAAAGCGTAAACAAAACCTAGTAAAAATTTTCTCAATCTTTTATTTTGACGTATGAAGTTATAAAATTAAAAAAATAACTGACCTATACTTGTCAAAACAATTTTTTGGATTAATTTTACTCTCACGTTCATTAACATAAACTTATGAAGAAAGGTGGAGGGATAGGCCCTGCGAAACCTTGGC